>NZ_JBEYFY010000017.1:0-105043 GCF_040703595.1 Streptomyces sp. NPDC007084 | reverse complement strand
CAGCGTGTTCTCTCCGTGCGAGCGGAGGTGAGTCGGTCCCCCTTGAAGTCCAGCGCGAGGGCGTAGGGTTCTCTCCGTGCGAGCGGAGGTGAGTCGCAGCCGCAGCAGGTGTCAGTGTCCGGCAGCGTGTTCTCTCCGTGCGAGCGGAGGTGAGTCGGTCCCCCTTGAAGTCCAGCGCGAGGGCGTAGGGTTCTCTCCGTGCGAGCGGAGGTGAGTCGGACGAACTGGCCTCTCAATACGGCCTCTCGGCGTTCTCTCCGTGCGAGCGGAGGTGAGTCGATCGCGTCACGGCACCAGCCGTCCGTGACGATGTTCTCTCCGTGCGAGCGGAGGTAAGTCGGAGAGCCAGGCCGCGATCCCGGCGATGCAGAGGTTCTCTCCGTGCGAGCGGAGTGAGTCGGAGTCGAACTGGGACTTCACGTGGCTGACCCAGTTCTCTCCGTGCGAGCGGAGGTGGGTCGGTTACGATCACGTCGGAACCGTCCCACGTGATGTTCTCTCCGTGCGAGCAGAGGTGGGTCGGGGTTCTACGACAACCCGGCCGACTTCCAGAAGTTCTCTCCGCGTGAGCGGAGGTGGTGGAGTCCTGTACCTGGGAGCCATCTTCACGTGCCCGGGTGGCGTTCTCGCCGGCAAGGAAGCCGGTGTCAGTGGCAGCTGCTATCTCTGATGCCGTGACAGAACCTCGAGACATGGCAGCCTGTGCCGCAGAACCCGACTGTCGACTGTGGGGCAAGCAGCGTGGGTTACCTCGTCCGTACCCGGTGATCTGCCATCTGTTGGACACGGCTGCTGTGTTCGGCGTGCTGTGGGATGTGGTGCTGAGCTCACAGGTACGAGCGCGGATATCAGACCATCTACAGCTGCGTGAGCCCGAGGCCCGCCAGGTCATCTCGTTCTGGGCGGGCCTGCACGACCTGGGGAAGATCACGCCTCCCTTTCAGGCTCAGGCGCCGGCGTCGTACGCGGCGGTGCGAAGGGATCTGGCCTACGTCGCTGTTCCGGGCGCCGAGCGCGAGAAGGCTTTTCGGCATGAGATGGCGACGCACTGGGCGGTGACCTCCCTGCTGGACAGCATCGGCTATCCAGGTGCCCGAAGGATTCAGCAGGCCATGTGTCACCAAGTGGCTCAGTTGCTCGGCGGGCACCACGGCGTCTTCGGGCAGCCGCTCCGGGCGCCGAAGCTCGAAAAGGCAAGCCTCCACGCCCCCGGGCTTGGCGAACAGGGGTGGTCACACCAACGCCTGATTCATTTCGAAGAGTTGCGGCGTGTCACGGGCGCGTCCGCTGTTCCGAAGAATGGGCTGCCGGCGGAACTCTCCGTCATCGTCGCCGGCCTCGTCGTCGTGTCGGATTGGCTGGCCAGCCAATCCGAATGGATCAATCCGCTGCTGCCGCCGGCGGACTGGAGCGCGACGCCGCAAGCGCTGGACGATCACTGGGTGCGGGCGTCTCATGCGGCACCTGGTGTGGTGAGGACCGCCCAGCTCGGCCGAGTCGATTTCGCGCTTCAGCAGTTCGAGGCGATATTCCCCTTCGCGCCGAATCCCCTGCAGCGGGATCTGGTCGCGCACCTCCCGCAGTTGGCAGCAGATCACGGCCCCGGCCTGCTGCTGATCACGGCTCCCACCGGCGACGGGAAGACCGAGGCCGCCCTCTTCGCGGCCGCAGTCATGGGGCGGTCATCGGGGGCGCGAGGAGTGTACTTCGCTCTACCTACCATGGCGACAGCGGACGGGATGTTTCCCCGAGTGGCAGCCTTCGCGGATCAGGCCTTGTACGGGGAGCGCGCGCTGACGCTCATGCACTCGATGGCCTGGCTGAGCCCGGCCTACAACACGTCGCCCGATGAGGTGGACGCCCTGTCCGACATGGGTTCGGTGGTTGCGGAGCGCACCACGACGACAGCGGCCGGAACCTGGCTGCGAGGCCCGAAGCGGGGCCTGCTCGCACCTCTGGGAGTGGGAACGATCGACCAGGTGCTGGCCGGAATCCTTCCTCTGCGGTACAACGTGCTGCGCCTGCTGGGCGTCTCGGACAAAGTGCTGGTGATCGACGAGGCCCACGCGTACGGCCCCTGGATGCACAGCTTGCTGACCCGGCTGCTGGAGTGGCTCGGCGCGTTCCGCACTCCCGTGGTATTGCTCTCGGCGACCCTGACAGGGGCAACCGCCGGCTCGCTGGTGAACGCTTATCGACGTGGCGCGGGTTTCCTGGAAGCTGCCGAGGTCAAGCCGTGCTATCCGGGGTGGCTGTTCACGGACGCGTCGAGCGGCGCCGTCACCTCACCTCGCGCGACAGCTACAGAGCGGCCTCGGGTCGTGGATGTCGAAGTCCACAAGGTGACCTGGGACGCCTTCGATTCCCCACTCTCCGCAGCGCGCGAAGGCGGTCGACGGGATCGGCTGCGGGCTCAGTTGGGCCCGGTCGTGGACGAGGGCGGCGCCGCCTTGGTGTGCTGTACGACGGTCGACGAGGCGCAGGCGACGTACCGAGACCTGTGTGCGGCATTCCCCGAGTTGGCTCGGCAGCGGGGTGGGCTGCGGCTTCTGCATTCGCGGTACCAGGCTCGCGAACGCCGACGGATCACCAGCACGTGCGAGAGGACGTACGGCAAGCCGATCGCGGGAGAGCCCAGTCAGGTACGCCCGGCATCGATCCTGGTGGCGACGCAAGTGGTGGAGCAGTCACTGGACTTCGATTTCGACCTGGTCGTCAGCAATCTCGCACCGCTGGCCCAGCTCCTGCAGCGAGTGGGCCGCTGTCGCCGCCACCGCAGGGGGCCTCAAGGGCGCCCGTCCTGGGCGCAGGCGGAGGACCGTCCGAAGCTGGTGGTCCTGGAGCCGGTGGACGGCGAGGGCCGTACCAAGATTCCACCGCTCTGGGGTGCGGTGTACGACCACGGTCTACTCGTTCGGACCGCGGAGTTGTTGCGCAGGGAAGAGCGAGGCGGGATCGAGGTCCCCGGCGATGTGCAGCGATTGATCGACGCAGTGTATGCACCGGGCTTCGTTGACGGCCTGGACGCGGCGGTGAAGCAGGAGGTGGCGCGGATGGACGTGGAGCGTCACGCGAAGGAGATGGCCGAGTCCCACACTGCACGAATGGTCACCATCTGCGCTCCGGCCGATGTCGCGGGCAATCTAGGCAAGCTCAGCGAGCTGGAGCCCGGTGTGACCGAAGAGCTCCTGACTACCCGCCTGGGCGCGGACACCGGCCGCGTATTGCTGCTGTACACCCAGCCCAGCGGCGAGCTGACGCTCGACGAGGAAGGAGCGCTGAGCCTGTCCGCCGTCACGCGAGGCTCGCTCCCGACACGCGAAGAACTGAGATTGATCATGTCGCACGTCGCCCCTGTCCCGGGATCGTGGCTGCGCGACGGCGACAGTCTGCCTCAGCCTGCCGCATGGGAGAAGCATCCCCTTCTACGGGGCCTCGTAGCAGTCGCCGTTCGCCGGTCAGCGGACGGGGCGAGCTGGAGCGGCACTTATGGCAAGCGATCAATTTCAGTCTCCTCGGTGGGTCTTGAGATCAGTTAAGGACAATCGGCGACAAAGCCCGGTTCGACAGCAGCGGACTTGGTCAGATGTTTCCGCACCTCGCAAGCCGATTGACCGACAAGTTGGCCGACTCCAAGACGCCCGCTCACGCGGGCAGGGGACGCGTTGACCCAGTTCACCGACAGCGGCGGACGAGTCACCTCCGTCTACACGAAGACCCCCTCCGCACGAAGTCCCCACCGCATTGTGACCCTTGAGAGGCATCGATGCCCGCACGTTCGCACAGCACGGCGGAAGCACCACTCTTCCCGGTCATCTGGACACCCGACGCGCAAGCCGGCAGCTCGAACCCGCTCCCTCCCATGCTCGGCTTCCGTGAGTTGCTCCTTCGCAGCCACGAGATCATCGGGCTTGCGGTAGCCGAACCCCCGGCACATTCCGCTCTGTTGCGGATCCTGTACGCCCTGACCGCGCGCATCACCGGACTCGACGAGAGCGGTCCCGGCGACTGGGGAGACCGACGCCTGGACGTGGTCGACGCGGGTTCCCTCCCGGCGGACGGCATCAACGCCTACTTTGCCCGATGGGGTCACCGGTTCTTCGTCTTCGATCCCGAAGGAGGCCGGCCCTGGATGCAGGATCCGCGTCTGGCCGAGCAGTGCGACGCCGGGAACACCGCCGGCGTCAACAAACTGATCGTGACCCGCCCCGCGGGCAACAACCACTCCTGGTTCACGCACGCCAGCGACCTCGCCCCTACCCTTCCCACCGTGTCGGACGCCGTTCTCAACCTGTTGGTGTGGCACTTCTACGGCCCCTCCGGCAGGTGCTCGGCGCGCGAGGTCGGAGGGGTGAAGACCGCCAGCGCGACAGCCGGCCCGTTGCGTACCGCCCTCTCCTACCATCCGGAGGGCGAGAACCTGTTCCAGACCCTCCTGGCCGGGCTCACGCCGCCCGAGACAACAGTTCGCCGCGCCGTCGATCTCTGCCCGTGGGAGTGGGAGCAACTCCCCGATCCCGACGTGTTGCCGAACGACCGGAGCGGGCCCATGGCGCTGCTCACCGCCTGCTCTTCGCATGCCCTGCTGCTCGTGCGGGACGAGGACCAGCCGGACGTCGTGGCCGATGCCTACATCACATGGGCCTACCGCGGCGGCCGCATACCCAGAGACGACGCGTACCTGATCTGGCAGATCAGCCAGGAGGGCAACCGCTACCCGCGGCCCGCCGACTCCAAGCGGGCACTATGGCGTGACGTCGACGCCTTGTTGCTGTACGAGACAGGCGGGCCTGCGCAGCCACGACGCCCCCGGGTGTTCAACACCGCCTTCGACGTCGCGGAGACCCTGCGCGTGCGGGCGCTGGGGTTCGAGCAGGAGGGCCAGGCAAAGGACAGGCAGTTCGTCGAGGGATCCACGCCTCCTCTCCTGGGCCGGGTGGAGTCGCACGCACCGCGTACGGAGGCGGCGGTGGCGTGGCTGCGCCGGCTCGGTGAGCTGTACGGGCGCAGGCTGGACCGCGCCGTCCGCAAGGCCTGGTCGTTGTACGTGAACGACCTCAAGGCGGAGCACTCGACATGGTCCGCCGAAGCCGGCGCCCGGTACTGGCCCCAGGCGGAGACAGAGTTCTGGACCCGCTACCGCCTGCTCGACCGAACTGCGGCGGTGCTCGACGCCGGCCTTGACCGAGCCTCCACGCGCAAGGCCTTTCTCACCTTCGCGGAGCGAAGCTTCGAGGAGGTGACCAGCCCTGTCGCGTCCAACGCCCGCGGCGCCAGAGCGCTGGCCCAGGCCCGCGTTGAGCTGTACGGGGGCCAGCGTCCCAAGAAGGACGGAAGGGGGCAGACCGCCGGTTCCGCCCCTCATCTCATCCCGCCTGATCGGCACGGAGGAGTATCCGCATGACCACCGAGTCCCCACAAGTCGTAGCCGACCCGTGTCGGGAGCACCGGCAGATGTACATCGCGTGGATCAAGGAGGCGTGCCGCGACCCTGGTACGCGCAGCGCCCTGCGCGCGGGGTTGCGCCGCGACCTCGACCATGTTCGGCCGATGCACCGGATCGTGGCCCGCTGGCTGCCCCGACAACGCCACGTCCCCGAGGCGGAGGAGCGCGCGTACTACCTCATCGCCTCAATGATCGCCGACCGGCCAAGGCACACGTTCGCGACCGACGGCACCGATGACCTTTCCGACGAGACGGCTTCCGTCCCCGGCACCGCAAGCGTCGAAGACCCTGATCTTGCCGTCGCTTCAGCGCAATCGCCCGTGGATGGCCCGAGCACGAGGTCGATGGCCATCGATGCGCAGCGCGTGCCGTCCGGACAACGGTGGGGCCGAAGCCTCGGATACAGCCTCGCCCAAGCGGTGATCCTCAGCCCTGGTCACGAGCACACGATGCGTGCCTCTGCAGCGGAAGCCCGCCTTCACCTCCTTTCGCGGCAAAGCTCCGCAGGGCTGCACCGCCACCTCCCGGCGACCGTGCGCTTCCTGCGCCAGACCGACACCGACGTCGACTGGGGACGGCTGATGGAGGACATGATCGCCTGGCCGATCCTGTCGGGCCGTATCTCACGGCGCTGGCTTCAGGACTACTACTGGGAGACAACCAAGGAGCGGAACAGGAGGAGTGACGAGGGCGACCAGAACGATCTCCTGCCGCCCGAACCCGACGGCGGTCCGTGAGCGCGCCGATCGAGCCCGTTTCATGGTCAGCCCACTGCTGCCCACCGACACGACAGGATGCGACCAGCCATGACATCAAGTACCGCCCGCTTCATCGACGTGCACGTCCTGCACCCCGTCCCGTTCGCCAACCTCAATCGGGACGACGCGAACGCGGTCAAGACAGTGCAGTACGGGGGAACACTGCGGACGCGGGTGAGCAGCCAGTGCTGGAAGCGTGCGGCACGGGAGGACTTCCAGACGCGCATCGGACAGGCCGCACTGCGCACGCGGCGTATCGGGGAACGGGTCGCGCGCGAACTGGAGCAGCGCGGCTGGCCGTCCGGCCTGGCCTTGCGGGCCGGTGGGCATCTCGCCGCAGGCAGCAGCATCAAGTTCGAACTGGCCAAGGACAAAGACAACCAGAAGCAGATCGTCCCCAACGAGGTCCTGACCAACGCCATGGTCTACGTCCCCGAGACCGCGGTGGGTGAACTCGCCGACCTCGCGGACGAGTTCCGCGCGGACATCGAGGCCGCGAAGGACATCAAGAAGCCTTCGGACAAGAGTGTGCTTCCCAAGGGCCGCATCGAGGCGATCCTGCGCTCCCGCAACGGAGTGATCAACCTGTTCGGCCGGATGCTCGCCGAGGTCGACGAAGCGGGAGTCGACGGCGCCGTTCAGGTCGCCCATGCCCTCACCACGCACACCACGGACGTGGAGGTGGACTACTTCAGCGCTGTGGACGACATCACCGCGGCCTGGAAGGACAGCGCGGGCAGCGGCCACATGGGACACGCCGAGTACAGTGCCGGCACCTTCTACCGGTTCGCGACCGTCGACCTGCGTGACCTCGCGGGCAACATCGGGACCGAAGCGGAGGCCTTGCGGGAGCTCACCGGTGCTTTCCTGTACGCCTTCATCGAATCCGTGCCGCACGCCAAGAAGAACTCGACCGCACCGCACACCTTGCCGAGCTTGGTCCATGTCTCCGTGCGTGCCGACCGGCCCGTGTCCTACGCGGGAGCGTTCGAGAGGCCCGTGCGTGCCACGGAGGCCAGCGGCTACGCCGAGCCTTCCGCCGAACAGCTGAGCGCGTATGCCCAGGCCGCCAACACCATGCTCGGCGACGGACGGATCCTCACCTCCGGGTTCCTCAGTTTCGGTTCCAAGGATCTGTCCGGACTCGGTATCCGCTACGGCTCCCTCGCCGAGCTCCTCGAGGCCGGCCTCGCAGCCGCCCTCAGCCCCACCCCGGCCGGGTCCAGCGCATGAGCGACCCCGTCCTCTGCGTGCCCGAACCGGGGCTGCTGCTGCGCTTGGCGGCGCCGCTGCAGTCCTGGGGCGAACACAGTCACTTCACCGACCGCGACACCGCGAGCTTTCCTACCCGCTCGGGCGTCATCGGACTACTGGCCGCTTCCCTTGGGCGCCCCCGCGGCGAACCCCTGACCGATCTCACCCGCCTGTCTCTGACCGTTCGCTCCGACCGGCCCGGCATTCGCCTCCGCGACCTGCACACCGTCGGAGGCGGCCTGCCTCCCAAGGCGACCGTCACCACCGCCGAGGGCAAGAAGCGCAGTGGCGAAACCAGCACGCTCCTCTCCCACCGGTATTACCTCGCGGACGCGGTCTTCACCATCGCGCTGACCGCGCCCCTCACCGCAGAATCGACGGAGGCGGAGCGGGCGGACATCCACGGTCTGCTCAAGCGGCTGGAGTGTGCCCTGCGTTCACCCAAGTGGCCGCTGTACCTCGGCCGCCGCTCCTGCCCGCCCGAGGGCCCACTCTTCCTCGCCCGCACCGATGATGCCCTCCGCCACCTGGTCCGGCTCCCCCTCGCGGCAACGGCACCATCCACTCGCGGCATCGAGTTCATCGCCGACCGCCCCCTGCATACTCTTCCCGTCCCGGACGAGTTGCGCACTGCCGACGCGGGGGACGGCGCCCACCCATCGGGGCAGGCCACCGACGAGCCCGTAACTTTCCACACCACCCGCCGGACCTACCGCTCCCGCCCTCTCTACCGGCGTTCCCTCCACCTGCCCGCCGACCAGTACGCCGGTCTGGGAATCCAGCAACTCACGGCGCTCGCTCGCTATTTGTCCAACCACCTGGCAGCACCCCAGGAAGGCGGCCGTTCGTGACCGTATGGCTCACCCGCATCGCCCCCGACCCGCGTTCGCCGCAGGCCCGCAGCGACACCAGCGGTTCCCGTCTCGGCCAAGGACTCCACCAACGGCTCATGGCCCTCTTCCCGCGTGATGCCGGACCGGACCCGCGGGCCAGATTCAATGTGCTGTTCCGCACCGAGGACACCCCCCACGGCCTGCACCTGCTGATGCAGAGCACCCACGAACCCGACCTCTCCCGACTTCCCGTCAACTACGGCACCAGCATCTCCCGCCCCCTCGACGCGCTCCTGGACGCCCTGCGTCCCGGCCTCACCATCCGCTACCGCTGCGTCGCCAACGCGGTCCGGCGCCCTGGGCACACCACCCGGGCGCACTACAACCTGCCCGCCGTCGTCCCGCTCCACGGCGCCGCAGCCGACGCCTGGTGGGAACGCCAGGCCGAGTCCGCCGGCCTCGCCCTCCACACCGTCGAATCAACCCCCCTGGACGCCGCAGGTGGCCGTCACGGCGGACGCGGCACCACAACCACACCTGGTGTCGTCCGCCACGCCCGCACCCGCTTCGACGGCATCGCCGCCATCACCGACCCGCACCTGCTCCGACAAAAGGTCACCGGAGGGATAGGGCGCGGGAAGGCCTACGGGTGCGGCCTCCTCACCATCGCCCCGGCGCGGGGCACTCGATGACCACAGCCGACCCTGCGCGAAACGCCGCCCACTCCAACGGGCGGCGTCGCCTTGCAGCGCCCACCGTAGCCATGCTGCCCCGCATCGCCGACTCCCTTTCCTTCCTTTACCTCGACATCGTCCGCATTCACCAGGACGACACAGGTGTCTGCGCGGAAGTCACCAGCGAGCGCCGCGGCACAGAGACCGTCTACCTCCCCACCGCGGCCCTCGCCTGCGTTCTCCTGGGCCCAGGTACCTCCATTACTTCCCGCGCCCTCGCCACCTTCGCCCGCCACGGCACCACCGTGCTCGTCACCGGCGCCGGCGGCGTCCGCTGCTACGCCGCCACGCTGCCCGACTCCCTCACCACGAACTGGTTGGAGCACCAGACCCGGGCCTGGGCGGACGACACGCGACGCCTCGCCATCGCCATCGCCATGTACGAGAAGCGCTTCGGGGCCGACACCGTTCCTACGGGCACCACACTCGACCAGCTCCGCGGCTTCGAGGGGCAGCGCGTCAAGGCCCAGTACCAACTCCTTGCCCGCCAGTACAAGATCGGCCGCTTCCGCCGCGCCTACGACCCCGACTCTTGGGACACCCAGGACCCCGTCAACCTCGCCCTCTCCTCAGCCAACACGTGCCTCTACGGCATCGTCCACGCCGCGATCCTCGCCCTTGGCTGCTCTCCCGCCCTCGGCTTTGTCCACAGCGGCAACCAGCAGGCGTTCGTTTACGACATCGCCGACCTCTACAAAGCCAACCTGACCATCCCGCTCGCCTTCTCCCTCCACAACTCCGCCGACCCTGAAGCCGCCGCGCGCCGCTCCTTCCGCGACGGCCTCCGCCTGTTCAAGCTTCTCCCCCGCATCGTCACCGACATCCAGACTCTCCTCTCCCCCGGCCGGCCCGTGGACGTTCCTGACCCAGAAGAGCAACTCGTCGACCTCTGGGACCCGATCACCGGCGCCGTCCCCGGCGGCACCAACCACGCCGTCGACCCCTGAACCCGTCTCGGGAGAACCCGCGTCATGCCCTCCATGATCGTCATCTCCGCCACAGCCGTCCCGGACCACCTCCGCGGCGCCCTGACACGCTGGCTCCTCGAAGTCACCCCCGAGCTCTACATCGGCACCGTCTCCGCACGCGTCCGCGACGAACTCTGGGCATCCGTCACCGCCTGCGCCGCCGAGGGCGCCGCGGTACTCGCCTACCCGGCCGCCAACGAACAGGGCTTCGCCCTGCGCACCGCTGGTGTCCGTCGCCGAACACCCATCGACTTCGACGGGCTGACACTGATCGCGTTCGGGAAGCGGAACCAAGAAGCGGCAAAGCCGTTCTAACGCCGCAGCTCAGGGAGGGTCGTCTCCGCGCAGGCGGAGGTGGGTCGGTGTGACACAGGGGCGCGGGCAGGTTCGGCGCGTCGTCTCCGCGCAGGCGGAGGTGGGTCGGCCGTTGCCGACGCTCAGCGCGATGCCGCGCGGTCGTCTCCGCGCAGGCGGAGGTGGGTCGCCGCGTCGTGATAGTCGACGAGTTCCAGAACCGTCGTCTCCGCGCAGGCGGAGGTGGGTCGGGCTTGCCGGTCCAGGGATTCGCCATGAACCAGTCGTCTCCGCGCAGGCGGAGGTGGGTCGGTGACGGTCTTGGTGGGGAGTCCGTCGGGGAAGTCGTCTCCGCGCAGGCGGAGGTGGGTCGAGGTAGCGGGCCATCGTGGCTCTCCAATCGTGGTCGTCTCCGCGCAGGCGGAGGTGGGTCGGACCCGGGCCCCGCGCTGTGCTTCCCCGCTGAGTCGTCTCCGCGCAGGCGGAGGTGGGTCCGACTGCTCGGCGACTGTGTGGTCACGGGTGGGCAGTCGTCTCCGCGCAGGCGGAGGTGGGTCGGTGCCCTTCGGGTCGTAGCCCGCCTGGACCAGGTCGTCTCCGCGCAGGCGGAGGTGGGTCGCTCGAGCGCGCCGTCAGCGGCGAGCCGAACAGGTCGTCTCCGCGCAGGCGGAGGTGGGTCGTCCGAGCTCGGCTCGGCGGCGTCTGGCGGTGGGTCGTCTCCGCGCAGGCGGAGGTGGGTCGCCTTGCCGGCTGTGCCGACGATGATGGTGGATGTCGTCTCCGCGCAGGCGGAGGTGGGTCGGAGTTGTAGCCCGAGGCGTGCAACTGTGCGGTGTCGTCTCCGCGCAGGCGGAGGTGGGTCGAAGTTCACGTCCCGGGCGATCTCTTCCACGGCGTCGTCTCCGCGCAGGCGGAGGTGGGTCGTCGCCTAGGAAGAGGAACACTAGGGCGCCGGCGTCGTCTCCGCGCAGGCGGAGGTGGGTCGGTGTTCGTCATGACCCACCACGGGCGGCCTCGTCGTCTCCGCGCAGGCGGAGGTGGGTCGGTTCTTCAGCGGGAACCCGAGGGTCCGAGACCGTCGTCTCCGCGCAGGCGGAGGTGGGTCGGCCTGACACATGACGATCGAGTTCGAGAACCCGTCGTCTCCGCCCACGCGGAGGTGGGTCAGGTCTGCAGGTCGTCGTCTCGGCGCGGGCGGAGGTGGGGCGCGGCCCGTCAGGGCCCCGCCTGGGCGAGGACTCTGTCGTCCTCGCCCAGGGGGGCCCTCCGGTTGGGCCCGGACCGCGTCGCCGTCCTGCGGGGTGCCTGTTTCGGGTGGCGTCGCTCAGGTTTCAGGACTCGTGCCGACCACGTGCCAGGTTCTCCTGATATGCCATTGGACAACTGCCGGACGGCCGGGATACTGACAGCCCAGGGCGCCCCGTCAGAGGGCGACTGCCGCCCGGACCAAGCCCGCCACCGCCGGTGAGTGAGTGTGTGGGGGCCAGGCGATGACCGTGGTGACCTCGGGGGCGTCGGGGACCGGGACTGCTGTCAGGTCTTCCGTGAGGCCTGTGCCTGCCGATTCCGGCAAGAGTGCGCAGGCCCGGCCCAGGGCGATGAGCTGGGTGAGCTGGGTGTGGTCGCGTACCTGGGGGCCGGGGCCGTCCGCGAAGGTGCCGTCGGGGCAGGGCCAGCGCGGCAGGGGCAGGTCGGGGATGCCGGTGATCTCGTCGAGCCGGAGGTGGGGG
Source organism: Streptomyces sp. NPDC007084 (assembly GCF_040703595.1). Classification (NCBI taxonomy): domain Bacteria; kingdom Bacillati; phylum Actinomycetota; class Actinomycetes; order Kitasatosporales; family Streptomycetaceae; genus Streptomyces; species Streptomyces sp. NPDC007084. The sequence continues at coordinate 93,026 of NZ_JBEYFY010000017.1, read as the reverse complement.
CGGGTGCTGAGGGGGTGGCCCGCCGGGAGGATCACGACCTGCCGCTCGGTGTGCAGATCCTCGGTGTCGAAGCCGGCCGTGTCGTCGAACGGCCGGTGCAGCAGCGCCACATCAGCCCGGCCGTCGTGCAGCACGCGCGCCTGTTCGCCCGGCCCGCACAGCATGACGTCCACGGCGACCGCACCGGGTTCGGCGGCGTAGGCGTCGAGGATCTTCGCCAGGAGTTCCCCGGAGGCGCCCGCTTTCGCGGCGAGGACGACGGCGGGGCGGCCGTCCGTGGCGAGGGCGGCCCGGCGTGTTCGCCGCTCGGCGGCCTCGACCGCGTCCAGCGCGGCCCGCGCCTCCCGCAACAGCACCGCTCCGGCCGCCGTCAGGGCGACACCCCGGCTGTCACGGTTCAGGAGGATCGCGCCGAGCCGCCGTTCGACCTGGGCGATCGCCCTGCTCAGCGGAGGCTGGGCGATACCGAGCCGCTGCGCGGCCCTGCCGAAGTGCAGTTCCTCGGCGACCGCGACGAAGTACCGCAGTTCACGCGTCTCCATGGACCCACCCTAACCGAGCGGCCAGGAACGATACCCCTGCGGTATCGCCGCCCACCCGATCGGTCTTGGACGCCGCGCCCGCCGAGGACAAGCATGGACGGCATGAGTGAGACAAACATCGCGCAAGAGTCACAGGCCGCTCCGGAGTCGCAGGTCGCCCTCGTCACCGGGGCCAACAAGGGAATCGGATACGAGATCGCGGCGGGCCTCGGCGCTCTGGGCTGGACCGTCGGCGTCGGCGCCCGGAACGAGGAGCGGCGCGAGGCCGCCGTGGAGAAGCTGCGCGCGGCCGGTGTCGACGCCTTCGGCGTACCGCTCGACGTCACCGACGACGCGAGCGTGCTCGCGGCGGCCCGGCTGGTGGAGGAGCGGACCGGACGGCTCGACGCGCTCGTCAACAACGCGGGGATCACCGGCGGCGGACCGCAGGAGCCCACCACGGTCGACGTGGAGAGGGTGCGGGCGGCCGTCGAGACCAACGTCATCGGCGTCATTCGCGTGACGAACGCCCTGCTTCCGCTGCTGCGCCGCTCCCCGTCGCCCCGCATCGTCAACGTCTCCAGCAGCGTCGGCTCCCTCACGCTCCAGACCACTCCCGGCGCCGAGGTCGGTCCCATCTCCGTCGCCTACTCGCCGTCCAAGACGTTCCTCAACGCCGTCACCGTCCAGTACGCCAAGGAACTGGCCGACACGAACATCCTCATCAACGCCGTCTGCCCCGGGTTCACGGCGACCGACCTCAACGAGTTCCGGGGCGTGCGCACCCCGCAACAGGGCGCGGCCGCCGCGATCCGGCTGGCGACCGTCCCGGACGACGGTCCGACGGGCCGCTTCTTCGACGACGAGGGCGAGGTGCCCTGGTAGTACCTCTCCTCCGCGCCCCGGCGGCTCTCCGTCTCGTCTCGGCGGCCCTCCGTGTCCCAGTGGTCCGCCCGGCCCTCCCCTGGTCTCCCGGCCCGCCCTCTCCCGGCGGCGCGCGCCGCCCTATGGCGCCACGACGCGCAGCGCTCCCGGCAGCACGTCCAGCGTGAACCGCTCCCGCGGCGTTTCCAGTACGTCGCCGTCGTACTCGAAGACGAGGGGCCGGCCGTCGGTGCGCTCCAGGACGATGTTCCGGCCGCGCGCGTAGACGACGCCGTCTCGGCCGACGTGGCCGCCGTCGCGGGAGAGGGCCGGGAGTTCGTTCAGCGGGAGGGCGGCGCCGACGACGCACACGTCGAGGAGGCCGTCGTCCAGGACGGAGTGCGGCAGCAGCTTGAACCGGCCGCCGCGGTACCGGCCGCCGCCGACGTTCGCGAAGACGGTCGGCCCCTCCTGCACCGGCTCGCCGTCGACCAGCACCCGGCCCGGGTACGGGGTGAACGTCCGCAGCGATTCGGCGACGGCCCTCTCGTACCGTTCGCGCCCGGCGCCGGCGACGGCGCGGGCCGTGATGAGGGACTGGGCGACGACTCCGGTGGAGGCGCCGAGCAGGGCCGGCTCCCCGTTCTCCGCGACACGCGCCAGGTCGATCGTGCGGAACTGCGGTGCCGTCAGGGCGAGTTCGAGGGCCTCGCTCCAGGGGCGGTCGGCCCAGATCTCCCGGTGGAAGGAGTTGCCGGTACCGGTGGGGAGGGTCAGCAGGGCGGGCGGCCGGGCAGGGCCGGAGAGGGGCCGGCGCGCTGAGTGCTCGTCTGCCGTCGGGGTGAACACGGAGCCGTCGGCCGCGATTTGGCCGGCGGCCACACCTCCGCCCTCCGTGGAACCGGCCAGCAGACCCGCCGCCACGTCATGCGCCGTCCCGTCTCCGCCGAGCGCCACCACCAGGTCCGGGCCACCGGGGGCCGGCGTCTCGGCGGCCAACTTCCTTGCCTGGCCAGGCTGTTCGGTGACGGCGAGGGTGACGGTCAGGCCCGCGTCGGCGAACCGGCGTCGTACCGCCTCGGTCGTCTCGGGCCGATAGGTGCCCGATGCGGGGTTGGCTATCACCAGGACCGAAGCGAACGGGGCGCTCATGACGACGGGCACTCCAAACCGGGGTCGGACGACACAGCGGCGCCGCCGGAGTCCGGCGGCGCCGCTCGGGCACGCGCTGCGGAGAGGGCAGGATTCGAACCTGCGCGGGCCGAAACCCGAACCAAGTTGCCTCGGTACCCCGTTGGGCCGCTTCGGGTACCTCTCCACGCTCCGGTCGGCCGGCCGATCGACCCTCAGGCCGGCGTCCGCTTTCCGGTGCACCGCAGACACTTCCGCATCCGCCTGACATTCCGCTGAGACGGCCACCTCAGGTCGCCGTCAGAACGGCACCCTTGGATGGACGGCAGGCACGGTGGGACGAGGGGTGGATGGACGCCCGAACGACAGGACGGCGGAACGACGGAACGACAGGACGGCGGGACTACAGGACGGCGGGACTACAGGACGACAGGTGTGAGACGCGCAAAGGCGCGCCCGGCCGGACGCGTCCCCGCTCCGCCGTTCCCTTACCTTCCGCCCTTCCCTTCCACCCGTCCCTACCGCCGTCCCCTTCCGCCGCTCCGCTGCGTCCCTCGGTTCAGGCGAGGTCCGGATCACCCAGGCCGCGGTGGGCCAGTTCCAGGATGGACGCGGTGACCTCTTCGAGGTCGATGGGCTCGTCCCGGCTGATCAGGTCGTCGAGGAGGCCGTCCGCCGCATGGAAGACCAGACGGCACGCGAGGCCGGTGTCACGGGCACGGAAGGCCCCGACCAGGGAGCCGCGGGCCACGAAGTCGCACATCAGGTCCACGACGCGCTGGTTGGAGGCGTGGCACAGCTCCAGCGCCTTGGCGTTGGCGGAGCGGTAGACGATGCGGTGCAGGTCGGCGTTGTGCACGGCGTGTTCGACCAGGGTGCGGATCAACCGGTCCAGGCTCGGCCACCACGCCCCGCCCTCGTCGAGCATGGCGCGGGTGTCCCGCAGGAAGCCGTCGACGTACTCCTCCCACATCGCGCCGAGCAGGTGGTCCTTGGAGTCGAAGTACAGGTAGAAGGTGCCCTTGGCCACCTCGCCCGCCTCGGCCAGCTCGGCGACCGTGGCCGCCGCGAAGCCCTTCTCCCGGAACACCTGGGAGGCGCCCCTGATCAGCGCCGAGCGGCGGTCGTCGGGGCTCATGGTCCGGCGCTTGCGCCGCGCGGGCTTCCCGGTGTCGGTCTGTGCTGCCGCTGCCGTCGCCATGGGCTCGTCTCCTGTCCGGGGATCCTCCGCCAGGTCCGTGGGGATCGCCTCCCAATCTACCCTCCCGCACTGACTGGCCGCCGGTCAGTTGACTGACTGACCGTCGGTCATTAGCCTCGAAGAGGGCCGGACCCCAGCCGATCCGCCCCACCACCGGTCACACCACCGATCACACCGCCGGTCTCACCACCGGCCTCCCTGCCGACCTCAGCGCCACCGCACCGCCGGCCCATCCTCGGCCCCCTCGCCGGCATCGCCCCCGTCCGCGACACCCGCCCCTCCATCCCGGCACCACCCCGTGACCACCCCGGCACCGTCCCCCGAGACCGTCCCCGACCACTGACATGAGGGAACCGCGATGAGCGACACCACTGCTCCGGGCCAGCGGAAGGGGCTTCTGCTCGCCTTCCTCTGCTTCGGCGTGTTCATGGTCTATCTCGACGCCACGATCGTGAACGTGGCGCTGCCCGACATCCAGAAAGACCTGTCCACGGACATCACCCAGCTCCAGTGGATCATCGACGCGTACACGCTGACCTTCGCGTGTCTGCTGCTGACCGCCGGCACCCTGGGCGACATCCTCGGCCGCAAGAAGATCTTCCTCGCGGGCCTGGTCGGCTTCACCCTCAGCTCCGTGGTCTGCGCGCTCTCCGGCTCGATCGGCGTGCTGCTCGTCGGCCGTACGCTCCAGGGGGTCTGCGGCTCCATCATGATCCCGGTCTCGCTCGCGCTGGTCTCCGCCGCGTACACCGACCCGGCCGCCCGCGCGAAGGCGATCGGCATCTGGGCCGGCGTCGGCGGTATCGCGCTGTCGACCGGTCCCGTGCTCGGCGGCGTGCTCGTGGACCACTACGGCTGGCAGAGCATCTTCTGGGTCAACGCCCCCGTCGGCGTCATCGCCACCGTGGTCCTCGCCAGACTCCTCACCGAGAACCGCTCCCCGCGGCAGCGCCGGCTCGACCTCGTCGGACAGCTGCTGTTCATCACGACGATCGCGCTTCTGGCGTACGGGCTGATCGAGGGCAACAGCGAGGGATGGAAGTCCGGGATCATCCTCGGGTCGTTCGCCGGCTCGGTCGTGACGCTGCTGCTGTTCGTGCTGTGGGAGCTGCGCCACCCCGACCCCATGCTGCCGATGAGCTTCTTCCGCAGCCCGATCGTGGTCGTCGCGGGCATCGTCAACTTCCTCAGCCTGTTCGGCCTGTTCGCCGCGATCTTCCTGCTCACGCTGTACCTCCAGAGCATCAACCAGCTCAGCTCCATCGAGACCGGTGTGCGGTTCCTCGCTCTCACCGTGCCGATCATGATCGCCTCGTTCGCCGCCAGCATCGTCGCCGCGAAGGTCGGGCCGCGGCTGCCCATCGCCATCGGCTCCGCGCTCTCCGCGGGCGGCCTCTTCGGGCTCACGATCCTGGAGGTGGGTTCCGGATTCGGCAGCTACTGGTGGTCGCTGGCCCTGCTCGGCGTCGGCGTCTCGTTCACCGGCGCGCCCGCCACGGTCGCCCTCCTCGGCTCCGTACCGGCCGAGCAGGCGGGCACCGCCTCCGGCGTCTCGAACACCTTCCGCCAGGTGGGTACCGTCTTCGGCGTCGCCCTCGCCGGCGCCCTGCTCCTGCGGCACCTGCGGGACGGCATGCCCGACGCGCTCGCCGCCACCGACGTACCCGCCCAGGCGCAGGCCAAGGCCGTCGAACTCCTCGGCGACGGCGACCTGTCCCGCGTCGCCGCCCTCCCCCCGGAGATCCGGGGCACGGTGATGGAGGCGGTCAGCCCGGTCTACGTGGAGGGCATGCGCCTGGCCATGGAGATCGCCGGGGCCGGCGCCCTGGTCGGCGGGCTGTTCGCGCTGATCTTCCTCAAGGGCAGGAAGCCGTCCGTCCAGGCCGAGTCCGGCGCGGTGGACGACGAGCCGGGGCAGGACGGACTCCCGGTCGAGACCGCGGGGCAGCACTCCTGATGTCCGGATCCGGTACGACCCCGCTGGGGCAGGACGCGTCCGGCGCCCTGCCCCACGGGCCGGCCAAGGTTCAGGGCGCCGCCCCGGCCACCCGCAGCGAGGACCGGGCCGAAGCGGACGAGGTCGGCGGACCTGACGGGCCCGGCGCACCCGACGCCATCAGCGGGCCCGGCACCCCCGGCGTCATCAGCGGGCCTGGCGCCGTCGGCGGACCCGGCGTCATCAGCGCGCCCGGCGCCACCGCCGGGTCCAGTGCCACCGGCAGGCCCGGCCCAACCAGCGAACCTGACCCAACCAGCGAACCCGGTCCAACCGGCGCGATCAGCGCGATCAGCGCGACCGGCACGACCGGCCTCCCCAGCGCGGCCGGCGGAGTCGGCATCATCCGCCAACTCGCCGACTGGGCCAGCCGACTCGACCTCGATGAAGCGCCCGAGCGAGTCGTCGCGCATCTCAAGAGCCAGATCCTCAGCCAGCTCGGCGCCGCCCGCGCCGGGTACGGGCATCCGCTCGGTCAGCGCATCCGCCAGGCCTACGGCAGCCCGCTCCAGGACGATCCGAAGCACGCCGTGCACTCGCTCTCCATGGCCACGGTCTGCCTGGACTTCGACGACACCGCCTACGCGGGCCACCTGTCGCACTCCACGGTCAACGTCCCTCTTACGTACGCGAGTTCACTGGGCCTGGACGGACCCGGTCTCCTGACCTCGGTCCTCGCGGCCAACGAGAGCGCCGCCCGCGTCACCGCCGCCGCGACCCTCGGACCCTTCCGCGGCCAGACCGCCGGGCACACCCATCTCGCGGGCGCGGTCGCCGGGCGGCTGCGCGCGGAGAACGCCTCCGCCGACACCTGGACCCACGCGCTGGGCATGGCGTTCTCGGTGCCGACCTGGAGCCTGTCGCGCGGGTTCTTCAGCACGGACGCCAAGGTGCTGGTCGCCGCCGTGCCGGTGCAGATCGGGCTGAGCGCGTGCGACGGGGCCCGGTTCGGGCTCACCGGCCCCGAAGACGTACTGGAGCACCCGCAGGGGTTCCTGCACCGGTTCGCGGACATACCGCTGCCGGAGGAGGCACTGGCCGGGCTCGGCACCCTCTGGCACACGGAGACGTTCTCGTACAAGATCCACCCGGGCAGCGCCTACACCAGTGCCGCCGTCGACTGCGCGGTCGAACTGCACAGTGAACTGGCCGGAGTTGGTCCGGGCGACATCGCCGAGGTCGTCGTGGAGGGGTCGATCTTCACCGCCGGGCTCGACCGTATCGCCCGGCAGCACCGGATCGGCCCCGACTCCAGCGTGGCCGCCCTCAACTTCTCCCTCCCCTACAACGTCGCCACCGCCCTGCTCACCGGCTCCCTCCTCCCGGCCGACCTCGCACACCCGGCGGTGGCCCGTCCCGACCGCTGGGAACTCGCGGCCCGCGTACGCACCCAGCACGACCCGGCGTTCAGCCGCCACGCGCTGCTCGCCACCGCTCCCCTCGGCCAGGCGCTGCGCCGCGCGGGCGAGCGGGCCGAGGCCTGGGTCCGGGCCATCGACGCCCGGGCCGCCGACGCCCTGCCGGCCGCCCGGCTGGAGCCGGAGACCGACTTCCGGTGGGCCACCAAGAACCTCGGAGCGCGCGTCACCGTCCGGCTGCGCGACGGCCGCGAGCTGCGCGCCGAACGGCGCGGCGCGGTGGGTGCCGCGAGCGGCGCCGAGGGCATCGACCACGCGGGGCTCGCGCGGGCCAAGTTCCTCGCGTGCGGCGGCGATCCGGAGGCCGCCGAGCTGATTCTCCGCCTTGAGGAGCTGAGCCCGGAGGAGGTCCGGCGTCTGGTGCGCCTGGCTCTCGCCGGGCTCGACGGTCCCGCCGAGGGCCCGTCCACGGACAGGCCCGTCAGCACGGCCGCACAGAGCACCTTGGCCGCTCAATCCGCTCGCTCCGCTCAGGCCACCCCCGTCACCGCAGCCGGCCGAAAGGACACCGTCATGGAAACCGCGGTTCTGGAGGAGGCCTACGCGGCTCTGATCACCGCCGCGACCGCCGCCCCACTCGACCACCCGGCGTCTTCGGCGGGGCTGGGCGAGCGCGACGCGGACTGGACCCTCGCCCATGTCGCCCTGAGCGACCGGCTGTTGGCCTCGACGGCGCGACAAGTACTGAGCGGGGAAGCGGCCGGACTGGACAACGGGCCCGCCATGGACCCGAAGGCCATCGAGGAACTGACCTCCTCGGTCGGCCGGGACGTCCTGGTCGAACTCGTCCGCCGCAACGCCGCCGAGTTCGTCGGCCTGATCGCCCAGACGCCCCACAATCGGCAGGCAACGCCGGTCACCGTACGGCTCGTCGGCGATGAGGGCGAGGAACTGTTCAGCGGGGCCGTGCCGTGGGGTGAGATCGTGCGCCTGCGCGCCGAGGAGCACATTCCCGCGCACTCCAGCCGGCTCCGGCGTATCGCGCGGGCACCGCAGGAGTCATGAGAGGACCGTCGACCGAAAGGGGACAGGACAGGTGGCCGGACCAGGGCGGGGAAGAAGCCAGGCCGCTCCCTGGGGCGAGCACGCGGACCCGCGGTGTCTCGGTCCCGGCGAGGGCGCCGAACTGCTCGCCGGCGCCCGGTGGCGGCGGGCCGTGGTGCTGGGCGACAGCACCGCCGACTCCGCGGGGATGACCGTCGTACCGGGATGGGCGCGCTCCGCGTGGACCGACCGTGTCGCCGCCGCGCTCCGCGAGGCGCATCCCCGGTTCGCCTGCCTGCATCCACGGGGGCGGCGGGACCTGACGCTCTCCCACGTGCGGTCCACGCAGCTCGGTGACGCCCTCGACTTCAACGGCGACCTCGCGCTTCTCGCCTGCGGCGGGCCGGAGTTGCGGGCGCGCTCCTTCGACGCGGACGCCGTGGAGTTCGAGTTGAGCAGGATCCTGGCCGCGCTGCGCAGCGCGAGTGGCCAACCGGTGCTGGTGGTCAGCCCGTTCGACCTGGCGCGGGCCGGACATGTGTCCCCGGCCCAGCGTTCCGAGGTACGGGCCCGGCAGCGGCTGCTGGTCGAGCGGATCGAGTCGGTGGTGCTGCGGCACGGCTGTGTCCATGTCGAGCTGACCGCGCACGAGGACGCGTCCTCCGGCGACCTGTGGGGTGCGCGCCCGTGGCGGCTGAGCAGCCGGGGGCACGCGGTGGCGGCGGCCGCGGTGGTGCGGACGCTGGGACGGCTCAGCAAGGAGTGAGGAAGAGAGAGCGATGAGGAGAGAAGAAGGGAGAAGGGGAAGGGGGGTGTGGTGGGGGGGGGGGGGGGGGGGGGGGGGGGGCCCCCCCCCCCGGGGCCGTGGGGGGGGGGGGGGGGCGGGGCCGGCCCGCCCCCCGGCGGGCGGGGGCGCCCCCCGCCCCCCCGCGCCCCCCCCCCCACCACAACCCCCTTCCCCTTTGCGGGCGGGCGCCTCCGCACCCGCGCCCGCACCCTTCTCCCTGCTGCTCCAGCCACTCCCCTACTGCCTCAGCTGCTCCCTGTACTCCTACTCCTTACCGCTCCAGCGCCGCCTTCAGCCGCCCCAGGGTCGCCCGCATCCCAGCCGAGTTCACCCGGTGCCGTACGGCCGGCTTGGTGCCGGTGAAGAATCCGAGCAGTTCGGCCGGCCGGCCCTTGCGGCCCGTCCGCAGGTCCTCCCAGTACTCGGTGACCCGGGTGCCGTCCCCCTCGGCCGCGAACCGGTAACCCCAGAGGGCGATCGGCAGGCCGAAGCTGGTGACGCGGAAAGCGAAGTCGCGGCCCTCCTCGGCGCGGACGACCCGGCAGTCGGTGAACCAGAGCCAAGGCCCCTTGCGGTTGAACCCGGTGAACTTGGTGCCCCGGGTCACCGGACCCCGGCCGTGCACCCAGACGCCGACGCACTCCGGGGAGAACGTGCCCATCTTCCGTACGTCGCTGATCGCGCGGTAGGCCCGCTCCGGAGTGGCGCGTACGAGCACGCTCTCCTCGACCCGCCATCTGCGTTCCTCGGACACGTCCCACAACTCCTGTTCGCCGTCAGGCCCTTGTGAACACGAGCACGGCGTTCTGGCCGCCGAACCCGAAGGAGTTGCTCACCGCGACCTCGACCGGCAGTTCGCGGCCCGCCTTGGCCACCACGTCCAGGTCGACCTCGGGATCGAGGCTCTCCAGGTTCGCGGTGGGCGGGACGAAGCCGTTCTCGATCGTGAGCACCGTGGCCACCGCCTCGATCGCGCCCGCCGCGCCGAGTGCGTGACCGACCACCCCCTTGGTGGAGGTTACCGCCGGGTGCTGTCCGACGACACGGCGGATCATGCGTGCCTCGGACACGTCGTTGAGCGGTGTGGAGGTGCCGTGCGCGTTGACGTGGGTGACGTCTGCGCCGGTGACGTGGGCGTCCGACAGGGCGCCGCGGACGGCGAGTTCGGCCCCGGCGCCCCGCGGGTCGGGGGCCGTGGCGTGGTGGGCGTCGGCCGAGGCTCCGTACCCGCTGACCATGGCCCGGATCCGGGCGCCGCGCGCCTTGGCGTGCTCGGCGCGTTCGAGGACGAGGACGGCGGCGCCCTCGGCGGGTACGAAACCGTCGCGGTCGGCGTCGAAGGGGCGGGAGGCCCTGGTCTGGTCGTCACGGCGTCGGGACAGGGCGCCCATCTGGCTGAAACCGGAGACGATCGACGGGACGAGGGGAGCCTCGGTGCCGCCGGTCACGACGATGTCGCACTGGCCGCCGCGGAGCAGTTCGCGTGCCATGCCGATCGCGGTGGTCCCGGAGGCGCAGGCGGTGGCGGTCACGAAGTTGGGGCCGTGCGCCCCGCATTCCATCGCCACATAGCCGGCGGACATGTTGATGGACAGCATCGGGATCAGCAGCGGCGAGACCTTGAGGGGGCCCTCGTCGCGCAGGACGTTGTGCTGCTTCTCCCAGGCCGCGGCGCCGCCGATGCCGTTTCCGAGGACGACGCCGACCCGGGTGCCGTCCCAGGTGGCCGGGTCGAGTCCGGCGTCCGCGAGGGCTTCCGCGGCGGCGGCGATCGCGAACTGGTTGCATCGGTCGAGCCGCCAGGCCTTGCGCCGGCCGACCGCCTTCGCCGCGTCGAAGCCGGGCACCGCGCAGCCGAAGTCGGCGGGGGTGCCGTCGAGGGCCGGGACCGGTCCCGCGGCGGTGCCCTCCCCGTCACGGATGCGCTTCCAGGACGCGGGGACGCCGATGCCCGCGCAGCTCACCATCCCGACTCCGGTGACGGCGGCGTCGAAGCGGGGGGTTGTTGCCATCAGACGGCCACGCCCTTCGCCTCTATGACCTCCGCAGCGCGGGAGATGGTGTCCTGCGAGCTGATGTCCTCGTCGCCCACCGGCACCCCGAACTCTTCCTGTGCGGCCAGGGAGAGTTCCACCATGGCCAGCGAGTCCAGTTCCAGGTCGTTGAAGGTCTGTTCGGGGCTGATCTCGTCGGCCTCCAGACCGAAGCCGGCCTGGAGCAGCTTGACCATGCGGTTGTAGACGTCGCTCATGGCTGAATCTCCTGTATGTCGTGGTGAGTTGGAGGCTGATCGCGGGTTCGGTGTGGCGATCGTCGGTACGGGGTGTCCATCGGGTGGTGATCGCCGGCGGTCAGGCCGGCTGGATGTCCGGCCAGGTCAAGGTGCAGGCGCCCCAGGTGAGGCCGCCGCCGAAGGCCGTCAGCAGGACGCGCCGGCCGGCGCTCAGCGCTCCGGAGCGGTCCGCGTCGCCGAGGGCGAGCGGGATGGACGCGGCGGCGGTGTTGCCGACGCGGTCGATGTTGACGAAGCACTCCGTGCGGTCGACGCCGATCCGGTCGGCGACGGCGTACAGGATGCGCAGGTTGGCCTGGTGGGCGACGACGAGATCCGGCCGCCCGCCGGGCCAGCCGGTGCGGGCCAGCACCCGGCGCGAGGACTCGGTCATCCGCTCGACGGCGTTGCGGAAGACCGCCTTGCCGTTCATCCGGAAGTACGGGTCCGCCGCGTCCCCGGCCGTCGGGTGCGGGTGCCGTGATCCGCCGGTGCGTACGGTGATCAGGTCGCTGCCGGTTCCGTCGCTGCCCAGGTCGAAGGGGCCGAGCGCGCCCGGCTCGTCCGGTTGCCCGGCGCGCAGCACCACCGCTCCGGCGCCGTCGCCGAAGATGGCGCGGCCGGACCGGTCCGCGGGGTCGAGGATGCGGGAGAAGGTCTCGGCGCCGATCACCAGGACGCGTTCGGCGGTGCCGGCCGCGATGAGTCCCGCGCCGGTGGCCAGGCCGTAGAGGAAGCCGGTGCAGACGGCCGCCACGTCGAAGGCGGGGACCGTGCCGAGGCCGAGCCGGGTCGCGACCAGTGGGGCGGTCGCCGGGCAGGGGTGGTCCGGGGTGGTCGTCGCCACGATGACGGCGTCCACCGCCGAACCTCCTTCCCCAGCGGCCGACTTGAGGGCCCGGCCGCCCGCCTCGGCCGCGAGGTCGCTGGTGGCGGTCGAGGCGTCGGCGATGTGCCGCTGCCCGATGCCGGTACGGCTGCGGATCCAGGTGTCGGAGGTGTCGACGAGCTTCGACAGTTCCTCGTTGGTCAGCGCGTACGGGGGGACACAGGTGCCGAGCCCGCACACGACGGCCGACCGGCCGGCGCCCGTGCCGTTCATGAGACCCCGCTCTCCAGCCGGGCCACCTCGTCGCTGACCTCGTCCAGGTAGTCGGCGACCTCGGAGTAGGACTCGATGACCGACACCTCCACGTAGGGCAGTCCGCTGCGCAGGCAGAACTCCTTGACGATGGGCTGGGCCTTGCGCAGGTTGGTGCGGGGCATCGACGGGAACAGATGGTGCTCGATCTGGTAGTTGAGGCCGCCGTAGAAGAAGTCGCCGAACCGGCTGGGCTTGAGGTTGCGGGAGGTGACCACCTGCCGGGTCAGCCAGTCCAGTTCCTCCTTCTCGCCGTCGCGGACGGGCATGCCCTTGTGGTTGGGCGCGAACATCAGGCCCATGTAGAAGCCGAACACGGCCTGGTGGACGACGAGGAACGCGATCGCCTTGCCGGGCGGCAGGACGTAGAAGAGCGCGGCCACGTAGAGCACCAAGTGCAGGGTGATGACGGTGAGTTCGGACTTCTTGTACTTGGTGAGGGCGCCCCGGCTCGCGGCCACGTAGCCCGACATGTGCAGGCGCAGGCCTTCGAGGGTGATCAGGACGAAGAACATCCAGGACTGGTGGCGGACCACGAAGCGCTGGAAGCGTGTGGTGCGCTTGACCCGGTCCTTGGCGTCGAAGATGACCTGCCGGCGCAGGATGTCGGGGTCCATCGAGAGGTGGTTGGGGAAGTTGTGGTGGGCGGTGTGGTGCTTGACCCACCAGCCGAAGCTGACGCCGGTGAGCAGGTTCCCGTGCACATAGCCGATGATGTTGCTGGCCTTGCGGGTCCGGACGATCTGCCGGTGGCCGGCGTCGTGGCCGACCAGGTCGGTCTGGCCGAACATCAGGCCGAGGAAGACGGCGACGGCCAACTGCCACCAGGTGTCGCCGAGCAGCGCGAAGGCCGTCCAGCCGGCCGCCAGGAGAACGAAGTTGAACGCGATCTTGTAGACGTACCAGCTCGGCCGGGTGTCCATCAGACCGGCTTCCCTGACGAGCCGGGTGATCTCCTCCAGGGTGCCGGAGCCGTCCGCGTCCCGTACTCCCCTCTCGTTGACGGTGGTCATATCGCTTCCTCCAGGCCCATGTAGACGAGCCGCTTCCGCTGCATCGACTCGGCCCACGCGTGGGCGGTCTCGACCCGCTCCTCGACGGTGGTGTCGGCCAGGCGGCGGCCCGGCCAGATCTCGTAGTCGCCCGCGAGGTCGCGGTGCGCGTCCAGGCCCTGCTGGAAAAGGGTCTCGCGGCGCAGGGTCATCTCCGTGGCGGGCAGGTTCTCCCACAACTTGCGGCCACGGGTGATTAGTTCGAGGATGCGTTCCTTGTCCTCGGGGTGGGCGAGCAGATGTTCGCGGGCGACCGAGCTGCCCACCGTGAGGTGGCGGATCTCGTCGATGCCCGCGCCGCGCTCGACGTCGGCGGCGGCGGGGTCGAAGACGCGCCACTTCAGCTCGGAGAGCTGGGCGGCGGGCGCGAGCACCCCTTCGACGAGGATCGTCAGGACGACCACCCCGCCGATGAAGTCCCGCTGGTCGCGCAGGACTTCGAGGCCGAGGTTCTCCAGTGGCACGAGCACGGCGTCGCGGTCGGCGGCGGCGAGCCTGTCGATGGTGGTGAACAGGTCGGCCTCGGCGACGCCGAGGCTCAGCAGATGGCTGCGGAAGACCATCGAGTGCCGGGCCTCGTCCATGAGCTGGGTGGTGTAGAACTCCATGGTGGCCGTGTCGGGGGCGAGGGCCACCATGTAGCCGAGGGCGCGGGTCGCCTTGTCCTCGGCGATGGAACGGAACGCCAGCTCCTGGGTCAGGGCCTCGTTCAGCGGGCCGGGGCGCCGGGTCACCTCGTGCGGGCGTACGTCCTCGTCGTGGCCGAGGACCTTGCCGCGCAGGGTGCCCTGCGGCACGGCGCGCAGCCAGTACTTCAAGTCGCAGTCGGCGGCGGTGAGTTCGAGGGTGTTGGCGCCGTCGACCAGGGACGGCGCGTGGTCCCAGTCGGCTTCCGGCGGAACGGTGGCGGCGGGGGCCGTCCCCGTGCGGGCGTCGGTCATGGTCAGCTCCGGATCGTGTCGTCGGACGGGTCGGCGGCCTGGGCGGCCGGCCCGGGGGCGGAGGGGGCGGGCAGCCGGTGCAGCGTTCCGGCGAAGGTCAGCAGCGGGGTCTCGGCGGTGCCGAGGCGGGCGTCCGTGACCAGGCCGAGGACCAGTTCGTGGTCACCGGCCGGCACGGTGCGTGTCACCCGGCACTGGAGCCAGCCGACGGCGCCGCCGAGCAGCGGGACCCCGTCGGCGGTGTGTCCCGCCCAGACGCCTCGGCCGGGCCTGGTGAGCCCCTCACCCCGGTCGGAGCGGGCGAAGTGCCGTGCCAGCGGGTCCTGTTGGCCGCCCAGGATGTTGACGGCGAAGGTGCCGGCCGCGAGCAGGGCGGCGAGGCCCTGGCTGTCCTGGCGCAGCGCGACCGAGACCATCGGCGGCTTCATCGAGGCGAGGGTCAGGGTGCTGACGGTGACACCGTGGGTGGACTCGTCCCGGCCGCAGGTCAGGACGGTCACCCCGGTGGCGAGTGTGCGGGTGGTGGCGCGGACGGAGGCGGTGCGGCTGCCGGCCGGCCAGTGCGCGGCGGCGGTCCGCGCGGTCGCTGCCGATGCGCCGGTCGGTGCGCCGGTCGGTGCCGTGTCGAGGGACGTCGTGCTCGGGGAGGTCATGGTGTCGGCCTCGCGTCGAGCTGTTCGATGATGCGGGTGTGGTCGGCGGTGGAGGCGGTGAACTCGGACCGGAAGCGCTGGAAGGCCGGGCTGGCCACCGGTTCGAAGTCCAGTCCGAAGGGCTTGAGGAAGTTGCCGAACAGGGCCCGGTCGCCGAAGAGATGGATGGGCAGGACGAGCAGCGCCCACTCCGCGCCGAAGAGCCAGATCCAGCCGAGCGCGACGATCGTCTGGGTGGCCAGGCTGTGCATCGTGTTGTAGAGGACGTAGTAGACCTTGGAGATCGCCTTGTCCTCGCTGCGGTGGTAGGCGATCGCGCCCGGGATGTAGCCGATGAGGTCGATGTAGAGGAACAGGGCCACGGCCGGCAGCCAGCGCACCTCGGTGAGGTGGGCGAAGAAGAAGCCGACGGCGACGGCGAGGCCCACCGCGTACTCGGCGCGGATCAGCCGGTAGGTGACGGGGGTGTCGAAGGTGTTCTTGGCGTCCATCAGACGGCTCCCGCGGGGATCGCGGTGGGGGTGTCGTCGCCGGTGGGGGCGTCGTCGCCGGTGGGGCCGCCGTCGCCGGTCCGGGCCCCCGCGGCGCGTTCGCGGGCCAGCTCGACGGCCCGTACGAGTGCCTCGTCGCCCTCGACCTCGGCCCGGGCGAACAGGCTGGTGACGACCAGGCCGATCGTCTCGCGGAACACCCGCTCGGCGACCGGGTCGAGGATGCCGGCGAGGCTCGGGATGCCGAAGTCGAACTCGGTGTGGAAGTCGATCAGGCTGTCCTCGCCGTCGGGGCGCACCCGCCAGGTGCCCGAGAACTCGGCGAAGTCCCCGTCGGTCTGGGTGAAGGCGATGGTCAGGGCGGCGCGGTCGAAGGTGTCGGTCTCGCTCCAGCGCAGGATGCCGTTGCGGAAGTACACCTCCCAGTCGCTGTGTTCCTCGGCGGCCTCGCCGGGCGCCGCGGGCTCAGGCTGACGCACCGTCACAGAGCGTACGACGGAGGAGAGTCGGGGGTAGACGGCGAAGTCCTTCACGCGGTCGAACGCATCGGTGGGTGCGACGGCGACGGCGCGGATCGTGACCTGTGCGCTGCGCATGGTCAGGCACCTCCTGAGGTGGGTGTGTAGCGGGCGGCCTGCGCGCGGCAGGCCCGGTCCATCGCCTCGTAGAGGAACTCCAGGTCCGTGCGGTCGAGCACGGCGGGCGGAGTGAGGCGCAGGACCAGATGGGAGTTGAGCGAGTGGTTGGCGATGACGCCGTGCTGGATCAGCTCGATGAGCAGGTCCCCGGCCGGGCCGGGTTCGGCGAACTCGACGCCGAGCATCAGTCCGCGTCCGCGCACCTCGCGGACCACGTCGCCGAAGTAGCCGGTGACGATGGAGCGCAGTTCGGTGAGGATCTCCGCGCCGAGGGTCCGTGAGCGGGTGACGAGGTCGTCGTCCTTGATCGCCTCGATGGCGCCGCGCGCGGCGGCCATGGCGAGCGGCGCCCCGGAGAAGGTGGAGGTGTGCAGGTAGGGGTCCTGGTCGAAGGCCTTGAACGCGGCCGGTGTGGCCACGACCGCCGACACGGGGACGACGCCGCCGCTGAGCCCCTTGCCGACCAGCAGCAGGTCGGGCACCACGCCCTCGGTGTCCGCGCCCCACCAGGTGCCGAGCCGTCCGAGGCCCGTCTGGATCTCGTCCAGTACCAGTAGGGCGCCGAACTCGCGGCAGAGCGCGGCGACTTGGGTGAGGTAGCCGGGCGGCGGGATGACCACGCCGGCCTCGCCCTGCACCGGTTCCACGAACACGCAGGCCTCGCCCGGGATGCGCGCGAGCACGTTCCGCAGGGCTTCGGCGTCGCCGTAGGGCACGTGGGTGGTGTCGGGCAGCAGCGGCCGGAAGGGGTCCTGGAAGAGGCTCTTCCCGGTCAGGGTCAGGGCACCCATCGTCTTGCCGTGGTAGCCGCCGTCGGTGGCGACGAGCCGCCTTCTGCCGAGGGTGCGGGCCAGTTTGATGGCCGTCTCGACGGCCTCGGCGCCGGAGCCCGCGAAGTGGACCCGGCTCAGCCCTTCCGGGACGACGGAGACCAGGGCGTCGGCGGCGAGCGCGGCCTGCGGCTCCAGGAAGATACGGGTGGCGATGGGGTGGGTGTGCAGTTGTTCGGACACCCGGCGGATGACGGCGGGGTGCCGGGCTCCGGTCAGGAAGACGCCGTAGCCACCGCAGTTGAGGAAGGTGCGGCCGTCGCTGGTGGTGACGTGGGCGCCCTCGGAGGCGACCTCGATGTGGCCGCCGAACATCTCGCCGAGGGTGGCGCGGCCCTTGCTGAGCCGGCCGCGGTAGAGCCGCCCGAGTTCATGGCGGTCGGGGAGGACCTCGGGTGCGACAGGAGTGATCGTCATCGTGTCTCCTCAGGCCAGCCGGAGCGGCTTGCCCGCCACGTGTTCGAGGAACGGGTCCTGGAAGCTCGCGCGGGAGGGCGGGTGGAAGGTCAGCCCGTGCGAGACGGCCGCGAGGTAGGCGACGTCGGAGGAGGCGATGAAGGCCATCCCGCCCAGCAGTTCCACGGCCCGGTTCACCGTCTCGCCGAGGGCGTCCTGTACGGCGTAGCGGGCCACCAGGGTCTTCGCGAGGGCGTCGTTGCCGCGTTCGCCGTCCATCACCATCCGGCCGGTGCCTTCGAGCAGCAGGTTCGCGGTCTCCAGCTTCGCGATCAGGTGCGCCCGGTCCGACGCGCCGCCGCGCCCGGACCGGTACAGCCGCTCCACCAGGGCGGAGACCATGCCCAAGTAGGCGGCGGAGATGAGCAGTTCGAACCAGATGAAGCCGACCGTCTGGAGTTCGTCCAGCTCGCCGGCCTCCCCGAGTTCGGTCCGCATGATCAGTTGCTCGTCGACGAACACGTCCGTCAGACGGACCTCGTCGCTCTCCGCGCCCGCCAGCGCCCAGCTCTGCCAGAACGGGTGGCTGGTGATGCCGTCGGTGCCGCGCGGCACCAGCAGCACCGCCATCTCGGAGCCGCCGTCGGGCGTGGGCAGCGCCACGCTCGCCGTCAGCAGGTCCATGGACCGCGAGAGGCTGCACGGCTTCTTCGAGCCGTTGATGACGAACCCGCCCTCGGCCCGCTCCGCCCGCATGGTCGGCGCGAGGATGCCCTGCGCGGGCCTGCCCTCGGCGAACCCGGAGGCCACCAGGAGGTTCTGCTCGGCGATGCCTTCGAGCAGCGCCCACTCCATGCCGCTGCTCTTGATGGAGTCGGCCAGGGTGAACAGGGTGGCGACGGAGAAGTGGTGCATCGTCGTGGCGACGGCCAGGGAGGGCGAGACGGCGCCGATGGCCCGTACGACGGCGAGTGCCTGGAGGGGGTCCGCGCCGGCGCCCTGGTACTCCTTCGGGATCACCAGGCCCGGGCCCTTGGCGGCGCGGAAGTGGCTGAGGCCGGGGCTCTCCGGCTTCTCCAGGTCGGCGAGCGGGATGTCGTCGAGGTTCTTGAGCAGACCGGGCAGATGGCTCTCGCAGATCTCCCGAGCCGCGTCCAGGGAACGCATGGGCTTCCTCAAGGTCGGTGGTGCCGGAGTACTCGGTGGTGCCGGAGCACGGGGAACACGGAGGGGGGCGGCGGGTGCGGGGGCACGGCCGCTACGCGGCCGGCGCCGGCCGGGGTCACCGGGGCCGGCCGCCGCCGAAGACGGACTCGCGCGGGCGGAGCCCCTGTGCGGTGACGCTGACTCCCTGGATGTGCGAGGTGCGCAGCACGGGGTAGTTGGCCTCGCCGAACACGCCGCCGGTCAGGCCGGTGCCGCCGTGGGTGGGCAGATAGGGCAGGAAGCCGATGTGCGAGTCGTTCACCTTGAGCAGTCCGCCCTTGGTGACCCGTGAAGTGAACCGGTCGATCACCGAACGGTCGTCCGCCCACAGGGAGTTGCGCAGCCCGTAGTCGTTGGTGTTGACCCAGTCGATGAACTTCTCCAGCAGTTCGTCGTCGTCGCCGTCGGTGTGTTCGGCGACGACCACGGGGAGCAGCGGGAAGAAGGTCTCGTGCGCCACCGCCCGGACGTCGCGGGCCCCTTCGAGGCCGCGCACCAGGACGACGGTGGGTTCGAGGAAGATGCCCGAGGAGTCCCGGGTGCCGTCGAGCTGCATGGCGTGGCCGCCGCAGACCAGTTCGGCGCCGGAGTCGAGGGCGTCCTTGAGGCAGGAGAAGAACTTCTCGTTCCTGAGCACCGGAGTGAGCAGCACGCCCTCGTCGCCGGCGTGTCCCGGCTTCACCAGGGCGCTCTGGCGGGCGAGTTCGGCGGTGAGCGGGGCGGCGACGTCGGGGTGGACGAGCACCTGGTTGGGGATCATGCAGAGCTGTCCGGAGCCGTAGAAGCTCTCGGTGAGCGCCTCGGCGGCGAGCCGGACGTCGGCGTCCTTCCAGACCACCACCACGTCGTTGCCGGCGAGTTCGAGGATGGGCTTCTTGCCGGCGGCGACACAGCGTTCCTGGAAGCGGATGCCGTTCTCGCTGCTGCCGAAGTACATGATGTCGTCGACGTGCGGGCTGCGCAGCCAGGCGTTCAGCATCGGCGCCGGGTCGCCGCACACCACGCCGAGGGTGCCGGGCGGCGCCCCGATCTCCTCCAGCGCGGGCACGACCACTTCGTGCAGGACGTACATCACGCCGAGCGGTGCGCTGCGCGGGGCGCGGACGACCAGGGCGTTGCCCGCGAAGAGCGCGGTCACGCCGAGGAGGGCGCTCGAAAGCGGCGCGTTCTGGGGCGGGTTGAGGCAGACGACCCCGTCGGGCTGCCGGCGTACGGAGATCTCGCGGGCCCCGTGCCGGAACTCCTGGAGCATCTGGGCGCGGTAGAAGCCGAGCGACTCGGGGCCGAAGCACTCCAGCATGCCGGAGACCTGCCAGCGGGCGAGCGCGAGTGGATGGCCCTCCTTGACGAGGATGTCGGTGATCTCCCCGGCCCGCTCGGCCAGCCGGTCGTGCAGCAGGGTGCCGAGCTGTTCGAGGCGGACGTCCAGGGGCACCGCGGACCATTCGCGGGCGGCCCGGGCGGCTGCCTGGAGCGCGTAGTCGACGGTCTCGCGGTCCGCCTTCGCGACCCGGCCGACGATGGTGGGCGGCAGTTCGTGGCCGGCCGGTCCGCCGTGCCATTGGCCGCGCTCCAGTTTCCGCTTCAGGGTCAAATTCGTGAACGCGTCGTCGAGGAGCGCCGCCGCGTTCAGAACGTAGACCCATTCCGTACTCGGAATGTTCTTGCCGTCGACGTAGGAGAGATACGTCGACGCTCCAGGAGCGAGGACGACATCCTCCTGGGTGAGCGGCGCACCCCCCGCCCATTCCGTGCCGTTCACGCGGTCCCCGCTTTCCTCGTGCGCTTCGAGCGGTCGGATCATTTTTCTTCCGGCTGCGCTCAGCAATCTTCCAGGGGGCGCTGAGAGGGCCCTGAGACGGGGCTGAGACGGCCGTTTCAGGGGCATCGAAGCCGGTGGCCGGAGAATCGGTGCGGAAGCGAATGTGAATGAAAGTCAGCGCACGGCCGGGCGACAGGGGAACGAGATGTCAACGACTGAGGAATCGGTAGCCTTTGATGCCGTTGCGCTATCACTACGGAAGCACGCCGACAACGCGAGTGCTTTCCTGGCGTTGAACAGCGGGAACGAATACTTCTTCGCCCCCGGTACGGAGGGTGTCGTCGCCTACCGCACGGCGGGCCGTTATCTCGTCCAGTTCGGCGGGGTGTTCGGTCCCGAAGGCGAACAGGAGAAGCTGCTGAACGCCTTCCTGCGCTTCGCGCGGGACAATCGGCGGAGGGTCTGCGCGATCCAGCTCCAGCGCTCGGACGCGGAGCTGTACGCCCGCTGCGGATTCACCGTGAACCAGGTGGGCTCCTCGTTCTCCTCGCATCTGCCCGCGTTCACGCTCAAGGGCTCGAAGTTCATGAAGCTGCGCAACAAGATCTCCCGCGCGAAGCGCAGCGGCCTGCGGGTGGACGAGGTGGCGTACGAGGACGTGGCGGGCGAGATCGAGGCGCTCGACCGGCGCTGGCTGCGCGGCAAGGGCAGGCATGTCAAGGAGATCGAGTTCCTGGTCGGCCAGTGCGGCGGACCCGCGCAGCGTGAGCGCCGGCTGTTCGTCGGCCGTATGGAGGGCGCCGTCGTCGCGTACATCTCCTACTCCCCCGCCTACGGCTCCCGTCCGGGCTGGCTGCACGACCTCAGCCGCCGGGACAACGAGGTGCCACCGGGGGTGATGGAGGCGGTGAACGCCCACGCCATCGACACCTTCCGGGCCGAGGGCGCCGAGTGGCTGCACTTCGGCTTCACCCCGTTCACCCGCCTCGACCCGGGTGCCGAGGTCTCTGCCGCGAGCCCGGTGACGGGGAAGTTCATGCGGTTCCTCGCCGACCACGGGGAGAAGGTCTACCCCTCGGCCAGCCAGCTCGCGTACAAGGAGAAGTGGGGCCCGCAGCTCGTGCTTCCCGAGTATCTGGCGTTCCACGGGCGGGCCCGGTTCGGGGCGATCTGGCAGATCCTGCGCGTGACGAAGTCGATCTGAGCCCGGTCGGCGGCCCGTTGACATGGGCGCGGGAGCGTCCGGGCCCGGGAGCACCCGAGCCGCTGGAGCGGCCGGCGCCCGCGGCCCGGTGCCGGGCCGGGGGCAGGGCGGGGGCGCGGTCGTGACGCCGGGCGCGGCGCTCCGGGCGCGGCGGTCGCCTGGTTGGGTGCTATCGGGTGTGGAGGGGTTCCTGCCGGAGGATCTCCTGGAACCTGGCGCGGAGGGCGTGTCCCGGCTCCAGGCCGAGTCCCTCGGAGAGCCGCTGGCGGGTGCGGTGGTAGGCGTCGAGCGCCTCGGCCTGCCGCCCGGTGCTGTAGAGCGCGGTGATGAGCTGCTCGCAGAAGCGCTCGCGCAGCGGGTACTGGGCGTGCAGCTGCTCCAGTTCGGTGACCACGCTGCGATGCCTGCCCAGCGCGAACTGGGCGTCGAAGAGCTGCTCGTAGGCCGTGAGCCGAGTCTCGGTGAAGCGGGTGGAGGCCATCCGGCAGAGCATGCCGTGGCCGGCGTCGAGCAGGGCGGGGCCGCGCCACAGCGCGAGTCCTTCGGTGAGCAGCCGGACCGCGCCGCCGGGGTCGGTCTCCTGGAGGAGCGCCGCCCTGCGGACGAGGTCGCAGAAGTGCAGGGCGTCCACCTGACGGTCGGGCAGCGCGAGGACGTAGCCGAAGTTCGAGGTTCCGATCAGGCCCCGCTGGCAGCCCATGCCGGTGCGGTCCGCGATAATGCGCCGTAATCGGGCCATGTGGCCGTGCAGTGAATTCTCGGCGTGCCGCGGGGGATTCTCTCCCCAGAGTTCGTCGATGAGGTCATTGCGTGACACGGGACGATTCGGGGTGAGGGCGAGGGCGGCGACGATGGCGCGCAGCTTTTCCCCCGGAATCTTCAGCGATATATGCTCGTCGGCCATCTCCAACGAGCCCAGCAGACGGATCTCCATTGCCACTCCCACGTCTGATCACTCAGGGCTGACACACCACGGTGACGGCACGGCACGGCCCCGTCACCGGCAAGGAACGCAGGGGAAAACCGGCGCCGTCCCAGCGGCACCGAAAGAGCGAACGTCCGGTCACACGGACCCCGGGGATCTTCAGACGGGGTTCGAGCGGGCGGGAATCGACGCGATGGAGGAAAGGGACCGACATCGATCATCGCGGACGGCCTCGACGGGCACGCGGATCAATGGCCTTCGCCCTGCACCTTGAACACTTTCAGCGCCACTGTACGTGGTAGCGACTTCCCCCGTAGCAACCATGGCTCGAACATTAATTCTCGCTTCGGGGACGGTCAACACGTTTGGTACGCATCGGCGGACCACCCAAACCGGCCCACCGACGGATTGGCCAATTCCACTAAAGGCAAAGGAGTCGCAAAGACCGCTGGCGGGCATGAGCACGCCACATTCGAACCTTCTATCGAGAGCGGCCGGCCACCGAGGGGCGCGTGACGCGCGTCACGTCAGGCCGAGGAGGCGTCGGTTCAACCCTGAACAAGACCGCGTCTAGGAGCGCGGCACGCGGACCGCGAGCCGGCGGGGTGACCGGAAGCCGCGACCGGCCGGCCCGGCGGAGTCCAGGACCCAGCCCGTCGACCGGGCGGGCAGCGCCGCGCGCAGCAGCGCGGCAAGCAACTCGCCCGCTTCCAGGGCGGCGAGATGGCGTCCGAGGCAGGTGTGGGGACCGGTTCCCATGGCCATGCTCGGCAGCGGGTCGCGCCGGGGGTCGAAGCGCTCGGGGTGGTTCCAGCGGGTCTCGTCGCGGTTGGCCGACGCGAGGTTGACGCAGACCAATTCGCCGCGTCGCAGCGGCCGGCCGGCGAGCACCGTGTCGGCGGTGCAGCGGCGCAGCACCCAGGTCAGGGGGCACTCCCAGCGCCAGCACTCCTGGAAGACGGCGGTGGCGGCGAGCGGGTCGGCGCGCAACAGCTCCTCGACGGCGGGCTCGGTGAGCGCCGCGTAGGTCAGGGACGCCAGGGAACGGAACGGCGGTTCGGTGCCGGTGGACAGCAAGAGCCTTATGGCGGGCACCAGTTGGGCTCCGGTGCCGAGCCGCGGGTCCGCCGCGCCCAGCAGCGCGTCCACCAGGCCGCCCCGGGCCCAGGCCGCGCGGGAGGTGAGCAACTCCCCCACAGCGGCGGCGATCCGGCCGTCGGAGTCGTCCAGCAGCCCGACCGCCCAGGTGTACAGGGTGCCGATACGCGTGCCGGGAGGAAAGCCCAGCATCCGGGCGATGGTGGTCAGGGCCACCGGGAAGGCCACCTCGCCGGCCAGGTCGCCTCCGCCGCGTGCGGCGACCCGGCCGAGGTCTGCCTCCGTCTCCGAGCGGACCGTGTCACGGAGGCCGAGGACCGCCTGCCGGCTGAACCCGCCGTGCAGCGCGCTCCGCCAGATCCGGTGCTCCTGGTGGTCCATCTGGAGGAAGGACCGGCCGATCACCCGGCCCATGCTGTCGTCGTAGGCGGACGAGGAATAGGTGTCCTCGTCCCGCAGGACCGTCTCCGCCCCGGCGAACGAGACGACGTGCCAGACGGGGGTGCCCGCTTCCTCGGGAACGTCCACGCCGGCCATGACGGCCTCCAGTGTCGACCGGTGCACGGCGCCTTCCCGGCGCAGCTCCGCGAACTCGGCGTGCGGATCGCCCGTCGCCGCGTCCGTCGCGTCGCCGTCGAAGGAACACACCAGCGCGTACGCCGCCGCGATGTCCTCCCGGACGGTGTCCGGGCCGGCGTCCAGGAGCGCGGACACCACGGTCATGACACCTCCCGGTCCGGGTCACCGCCGCCGGACCGCGCACCGCCCGGGCCCCGTACGGGCCTGCCGCCGGGGTCCCGAACGGGCCTCCCGCCGGGGTCCCGTACGGGCGTCCCGTCCGAGTCCCCTACGGGCGTCCCGTCCCGGTCCCGTACGGGCTCGCCGTCCACGTCCCTCACGAAGGTGCGCAGGCCGGTCTCGGCGGGGAAGCGGAGGCGGTTGCCCACGGTCGGGCCGGAGTCCTGCCGGGGCCGGCGTTCCTCGAAGCCGAGGGAGGTCAGGAACGCGATCCCCGGGGCCCAGTCCCGTGGGCATGTGGCGGTCACGCGGCGCATGCCCTGCGCCGCGGCCTGCCCGAGCAGGTGCCGCGCGGCCCGGGTGCCCAGCCCGGCGCGCCGTGCCGCCGGGGCGAGGAGGAAGAGGCCGACCGACAGGGTGGGGGCGTCGGGGTGGGCGGCCACCGCGTCGACCACCCCCACCACGGTCTCCTTCTCGCACAGCACCAGCAGGTGCTTCTGCGTGAAGTCCGCGCCCTCGGGCAGGGCGTAGTACAGGCTCTGCACGTCCGCCGGGAGGGCCGCCGAGCCGGTGGCCGCGAGGAAGTAGTCGTCACAGGCCTCGAACACGCGGGCCACGCCCGTCTCGTCCTCGGGCAGCAGCGGGCGCGCCGTCAGCGGCGGCTCGTCGGAGATCCGGAACTGTTCCACCACGCTCTACACCGCCTGTTCCTGAGGGAGGCTCCTCGGTCGTGGCCGCGCGAGGCCGGCCGGTTCGCGATACAGGAAGCCGTAGCGGACCAGGGCGTCGGTGACGGCGTCTTCCGGTGTCCGCGGCGCGGTCCGCTCGCCGGAGCGCAGTCGTCGCCAGGTGTCGGCGGCGGTTCCCCGGAGCCGGATCGTCACCCCGGTGATGGGGTTGGACAGGTGCTGGTTCCCCTGGCGGTCGCTGTCCAGCCCGATGCCCAGTTCGGTGCGGAGCACGGCCTCCGGCCCCTTGGCCTGCCGCCGTGAGGGCACCAGGAATCCGTGCCGGAGCAGCAGCGCGGCAGTGGCGTCGGGTTCGGAGCCGAGGTAGTGGCAGTGGCGGTCGGCGAGCAGGCGCCGCAGCTCGTCCGGTGTCAGGCCGTCCAGTTCCCGCCAGGCGCTCTCGCCGCCGGTCCAGTTGAGCTGGAGGAACCTGTCGGCGGCCGGGTTGTACAGCGCCATCGCCGGATCGGTGTCCGTCTCCGTCGCGGGCCAGGGCACGCGGGTGAACGTCACTCCGGGGGCGAAGGAGAGCCGGGCGCCGGGCGCCGGCGGGGGCCAGTCGAAGAGCGGGACGGGCGGGGCCTCGGGCAACGGGGCCTGGACGGCGGCCCGGAGGAAGGTGAACTCCTCGATCTCCCGCGCCATGGGATCACGCGCCGCGCGGAACCAGACGGTGGTGTCGGCGGCGGACCCGGCCGCGTCCTCGGCGACCGTGCGGGTGTCCTCCTGCGAAAGTCCCCTCTCGGTACGGTAGTTGCGGCTGAGACTGAGATCGTCGCCGGCGTCGGGCGGCTCGATCCGGACGCCGAACTCCTCGGGCCGGGTGCCGACGGGAGAGTGCACGTCGAGGACGAAGGGCGAGCCGCCCCAGGTGGTGTGCGCGACGCCGTAGCGCTCGATGGACAGGCGCCGGACGGCCTCCGCGAACTCGACGGTGTGCGCGGCCTCTTCGCGGGTCTCGCCGGGGAATCCGTGGATGACGAAGAGGTGGATCGGGACACCGGCGCCCAGCATCGCGGTGATGTTCCGGTGGCCGTCCTCGATGCGGGTGCCCTTGCGCATGAGGTCCAGGACGCGCTGACTGGTCGACTCCAGGCCGAAGTTCATCCTGCGGCACCCCGAGTCGTAGAGGAGCCGGGCGAGTTGATCGTCCAGCGCGCCGGCGAAGCGGGTCTCGCCGTACCAGAACACGTCGGCGGAGCCTTTCACGAGGGCGTCGCCGACGTTGCGCAGCGTCCGGGGGCTCATGATCTCGTCGACGAACATGAAGTAGGGGGAGTCGTGTTCGGCCCGCAGCAGGCCCACCTCCTCGGCGACGGCCTCGGCGGGGCGCTGCCGGAAGGAGTTGCTCGCGAAGGGGATCGAGCAGAAAGCGCAGTCCCAGGGGCAACTGCGCGAGGCGAAGACGGGCAGGATCGGCCCCGGGGCAAGGTACTTGTCCAGCGGAAGGGCGTCGTAGGCGGGCTTCGCCGCGGCCGAGATGTCGGCGCTCCGGCGCGGTGTGCGCAGCAGGACGCCGCCGCCGTCCCAGACGGCCCCCGGAATGCCCTCCCGGAAGTCGGCGCCCTGTTCGGTGCCGGCGCCGAGACCGTCGATGACGGCGGCGAGTGCGCCCTCGCCCTCTCCGGTCACCACGGTGTCGACATAGTCGAAGAGGGCGTGCGGGTGCTGCCAGCGGTCCACCAGCCGTGTCGCGTAATTGCCGCCGAGGACCACATGGACGTCGGGGCGGACCTCCCGCAGCATGCCGAGGAAGGTGACGGCGGCGATCAGCTGGGTGTCGGCGGACATGCTCAGGCCGACGACGCCGACCTCGGGGTCGAGGAACAGCTCGCGGTCGAGCATCCGGTCGAAGGCCCAGCGGTAGGGGTTGCCGTCGGGGTCGCCGCTCGCCGCGAGGACCTGGACCGTCGACTCGGCCGAGTAGGCGCAGGTGTTGGCCACCAGGTCGAAGTCGCAGTGCGGGAACGCGCCCGAGATCAGCCAGAGCGCGTCACGCAGCGTGCGGCGCGCGGTGTGGAACGCGGCCGGGTCGTGCAGGGTGTCCGGGGACCGCAGACGCGCCTTCGCCTCGGCGACGCCCCGGATCGCGGACGCGGCGACGAGCAGCGCCCGGCTGCGCGCCCACTCGTCCTCCAGGTCCACCGCCGACCGCGCGGCGGCCTTCTCCCGCAGTTCCTCAAGGGCGGCGGGCGAGAGCAGCCAGTCGACGCACTCGATGCTCAGGTCGTAGGCCGTCGCCTCGTGGCCGCGGGCCCGGAGGTCGCCCAGGAGCAGGGGGACCGCGAGGTGCGGGGCGTACGCGTTCCACAGCGGCGGGTTCACCAGAACGGTCTTCGTGCCCATTGCCTTCCTCATCGGTGCTCGCTCGGTCCTCGATCAGGGCTCGCCCGGTCCTCGACCGGTACTTGACGGTCCTCGACCGGTACTTGACGGTCCAGGACCGGTACTTGACGGTCCAGGACCGATGCTTGCGGGTGGTCGACCGGTGCTTGACGGTGTCGACCGGTCCCCGGTCGAGGCGGCTCGGTGCTCGTGTTGGGACCGGCACCCGGACGGCCGTCCGGGTGCCGGTCGTGGCGACGCGAAGCCGTACCGCGTCACTTCCGGTCGTCCGCCTCCGTCTCGGGCGCGGCCTCGGACGTGTCCGGGCGCTTGGCCTTCATCGACGGCAGCAGCGCGTACTGCGCGCCGGTGCGTACTTCCGGCTGCACCACCTCGACGGCGGGTCCTTCACCGGTCGCGCCGGCCGCCGCCATGAGGTGCTCCAGGTCCGTCTTCTTCTTCATCACTTCACCTCCCTCCCGCGAAGCGCGCGAGTGGTTCACGCGGTGGTGACCAGCTCCCCGTCGAGGAGTTGGGCCATCGCCGACTCGAACGCCTCCTGGAGTTCCGGTTCGCCGATCCTGCCTTTGTTGAGTTCCTTGAACGAGGCGAAGATCTGTGAGCCGGACGATCCGTCGCACAGCTCCACGACCACCCAGGCCACCGGGTTGAGGTAGTGGATGGCGGGCTTGCGCGGGGTGTAGGCGAGCATGCAGTTCCACTCCGGGATGGGGCGGAACCTCGCGTGGGTGCTCTGCTCAAAGCAGTCGGCTCGTCGCCGGTACGGCGGGGCGGACCCGTCGGTCGTCGAGGTCGTCGGGGAGCTGAGAGACATCGATCCCTCCGTTGGTGGTGGTGCAGAACGGGTCGGGGGCGTCCCAGCGGCCGGTGAAGGCGAACGCCGTCGACCTGCATCCGCCGGACGAACCCTGGGTGTCCTCGCAGGACGCGCAGCCGCCGTCGACGTGACCGGAACGGTTGTGCACGTAGACGGGGTTGTTCCAGGTGGTCAGCCAACTGACCTCGCGGACGTTGCCGTAGTCGGTGTAGTCCCGCAGATAGGCGCAGCCGACGGAGCGGCCGGTGGCGTCCACGCCGGCGTTCTGCCAGCAGCAGTTGCCGTCCTTGGGGTGCCAGGAGGTCATCAGGTGGACCTTGTCGGGCACGCGCAGCGCGTCCAGCGCCGCCATCTGGTCGGGCAGCCGCAGCGCCAGGTCGCTCCACTGGGTGCGGGCCCGGCCCAGGGGGTACAGGCGGAGCACTCCGACCCGGGGGACGCCGAGTTCGGCGGCGAGGTCCAGCACGCCCTGGAGTTCGCCCACATTGCGCCGCGTCATGATGACGAGCAGGGAGACGGGGAGGTCCGCCGCCAGGGCGTCGCGCACGCCCTGGACGGTCCGGTCGAAACTGCCGGGCGCCTGTACGTGCCAGTCGTGGGTGTCGGCGGTGGCGCCGAGGACGTCGACGTAGACCTCGCCGATGCCGATCTCCTTGAGCCGGGCGGCGACTTCGGGGGTGAGCAGGGTGGCGTTGGTGCGCAGGCGGGTCATCACGTGGGGCGTCAGCTCGGCGAGGAGGTCCAGGGCGTCCGGGCGGTTGAGGGGTTCGCCGCCCTCGACGAAGACCTCGATCACGCCGGAGTCGGCCATCTCCTTGACGAGCGAGGCGTATTCGGCCCGGGTCATCTCGTCGTCGCGGGGCTCGGCCGCGCAGTCGCCGTAACACTGGCGGCACTTGAGGTTGCACGACTGCGTGACCTGCAGCCAGCTCTTGAGGGGCTCGTTCAGTACCAGTTCCATGGGGCTCCGTCCTGATCGGCACGGTGGATGCGCGCGCTGAGGAGGGATGGCCTGCGCGGCAGGGGGTTACGAGGCCATCTGTTCGTGGGCAGGGGCGGGCCGGCCGGGCCGGGTCCGGTGCAGTTCCGTCAGCCAGCGCAGGAGGTCCCGGCCCGCCGGGCCGAGGCATTCCCCGGCGTGCCCGGCGACCTTGTCGAGCAGGCTGGTGGCCCGGAAGGCGGCCGTCTCGGCGGACCGCCGCAGGTCCGGCTCCCCGCTGTCCTCGGCGCGCCGCTCGAACCAGGCGCGGAGGTGGACGTAGACATGGGCGGCGGCCAGGGCCCGGTCGACGGGCCAGCGGGAGACCTCGGAGGTTCTGTGCCACTCCGGCGCCACGGTGGGGGCGGTGTCGGTGTCGTAGGCCGGGGCGAAGACCGACCGTGTCGCCTGGAGGTCGTAGAGACGCAGGTGTACGAACTCGTGGAGCAGGGCCTCGGCCAGCCGCTCGGGGGTGCGCATGCAGCGGACGGCCACGAACGCGACGCCGGGGATCTCGCGGGTCGAGGCGCTGTCGAAGGCGCCGGGGCCGTCGACGGCGACGACGTAACGGGCGTGCCGCAGCAGGCCGCCCGCGAGGGCGGGCGCGGTGGTGAGCATCAGTTCCACGGCGGCGCGCAGGGTCGTCGCCTGTGCGGCGGTGACGCGCGTCAGGCGGTCCGCGTCCTCGCCGGCGCTGAGGTGGCGGCGGAAGAGGTTTTCGAACGCCCGGTGGACGTCGCCCGGCAGGGCCGGGTCCGTGAGCAAGGGCAGCCGGTGGCCGGGCAGTTCGACGGCCCGGGCGATCCCCGCCCTCTCCTCCTCCGCCGCGAGTGTCCCGCCGACGAGGGGGCCGTCCGCGAGCGCGGACAGGGTCGCGGCGCAGGCGGGGGTATCGCGAATTCTGCGGAGTGCCTGGTCGAGTTCATGCCGTACAACGGGTTCGAGAGCGGTCTCGCGAGGAATTCGGTGCCCTGTGGAATCGACCGGCCAGAGATCGGGAGCGACGCATTCGGCCAGGAAGTCGTAACTCTCGTATAACCGGTCGAGAATAGCGGCCGATTGAGCGAAGACGGGGTGCTCGGCGAGCGTGACGAGTGCGGATTCTTGCATACAGTGGCCCCAGTGGAAGGACATCCCCTGCTTGTCGCGGATGCGATGGACGTGCTCGCGGGCGTGCCGCGAGATGACGGGCAGGATCGTGCCAACGGCGCTTGTTGCAAAGGTGCGTTGACGCCGGATGTGAATTCGGCGACTCATCGAACCTGGCACGTCCGGGAAAGTCGCGTCAAGGCCCGCGAGCGGTTCGGAGGACAAAATCCGGCGCCAGGTGAAAGGAACGCAAAGAACGCCCGGGTGACGTGAATGGTGCGCCATACACGGGGTAGGCGGGGCTCGCCGAGTGTGTCCTTCGCTCGCGACGCGCACAGGGGCTCCTCGGGCACATCGTGTGCGCGCCACGCGTCCCCGTCGACGAAGGGACAGTCCCCCTCGATGAGTTCCGCCGCCCCCGCCTCTCCCCCCGCGGACCGCTCCCGGGCGAAGGCCCTGCGCCGGCTGATCACCGCCAACGGGCTCAGTTCGGTGGGGGACGGCGCGCGGTTCGCGGCGTTCCCCCTCCTCGCCGCGTGGAGCACCGGCGATGTGTTCTGGGTGTCCGTGGTAGCGGCGGCGAGCCGTGCGGCCTGGCTCCTGGCGCCGGTCATCGGCACCCTGGTGGACCGCGCGCCCCGGCGCGGGTCGATGGTGGCGGCCGACCTCGCGCGCTGCGCGACGCTGTTCCTGCTGTTCGCCCTCGTGGCGGCCGGATGGACGCCGGTGACGGTCCTGATCGTGCCGGCCTTCGTCTCGGGGGTGGCCGAGGTGTTCTTCGACAGCGCCGCCCAGGCCGTCGTGCCCGCCCTCGCCGCCGACGACCAACTGGAGCACGCCAACGCCCGGGTCATCTCCGCCCAGATCGTCGGGACCGGCTTCGTCGGGCCGCCCGTCGGTGCCGCGCTGTGGGGAGCGTGGCACCCGCTGCCGTTCCTGCTGGACGGCGCGACCTTCCTGGCGTCGGCGGTGCTGGTGGCGGGGCTGCCGAAGGAGCCCGCCCCGGGCAAGGGAGAGCGAGGGGTACGGAGCCTGCTGCGGGGCACCTGGGCCGGGCTGCGGTTCCTGGCCCGCGACCGGGTGCTGCGCCCCCTCATGGTGGTCGTCGCGGTCCTCGGCGTGGGACAGCAGGCGGTGTACGCGGTGCTCGTGGTCTACGTGGGACAGCGGCTGCATCTGCCCGCCTTCGGCTACAGCCTCATGCTGGTCGCCGCGGCCGTCGGCAGCCTCGCCGGAGCGCGGACGGCACCGCGGGTCGTACGGCGGCTGGGTGCCGGACGGAGTCTGAAGGTGTCGGTGACCGTCTCGGCGCTCGGCTACCTGGGGGTCGCGGCGCTGCCCTGGTGGCCGCTGGTCGGCTGCATGCTGGCCCTCAACAGCGCCGGGGTGGTGCTGTGGAACGTGTGCACGGTCTCCGTCCGGCAGCGTCTGGCCCCGCCGGACATGCTGGGCCGCGTGACGAGCGGCTACCGGCTGGCCGCCTGGGGTGCCATGCCGGTCGGCGCGGCGGCGGGCGGCGCCCTCGCCGAACACGCGGGACTCGACGCGCCCTGGGCCCTGGCGGGCGTGCTCCTTCTGGCCTGCCTTCCGCTGCTGGGCGGGGTGGCGCCGGGGCGGAAAGGGACGGCGGGGGCGGCGGGAGTGGAGGGGGCATCGGGAGCAACGGGGGCGGCGGGGGCAACGGGGGCGGCGGGGGATGACACCGGCGAGTCCGGCTGACGGTTCGCGGCGGGCCTGTGGCGCCCCCGTATCCGTAACCCGGACCCGAGTCGAGCCGGGCGGCGCCCGTTGGTCTGGGCGGCAAACCTCCATCACCCCTTCGAGCTGCGGTTTCGATCCTGCTGGAAAGGATGGTGCCGGCGGGGGCGGCGGATTCAGCATGGGACCCGGCGGGACCTCCGGCACACACGGTGACGGGTGCCGGACGGTCCTTCGCCTTCACTCCACTCCTTCGCTCGGAAGAGGACAACCACCATGCGCGAGAACAAGCGAGTCGTCGGTGCCGTGTCCGCCGTGGCCCTGATGGCGGGGCTCTTCACGGCGGCCGGGGTCACGACGGCCGGGGCCGCGGACGGGTGCACCAACAACAACGGGATCACGCAGTACACGGCGTTCGGCACCCAGGGCCAGGGCTTCGAGCTGCGCCGCAACGGCTCCGGCAACAACACCTGTGTGTGGGGCCGGATCGTGGGCGGCAGCCCCGGCATGCACATCTGGATCGACCGCAGCAACGACGGCGGCCGGACCTGGCAGGGACACCTCGGCGAGGCCACCATCACGAGCGGCGGCAGCGTGTGGACGGAGGCCTTCGCCGACCGCAACGGCCAGGTCGCCCGCGCCTGCGGCGACTCGGGCTACAACACGCCCATCCGGTGTACCGGTTGGTACTAGGCGCGGGAGCGGGCCGCCGGTAGGGGGTTCGTGAGGGGCGGTCGCGGCGGCGGACGGATGGTGTCCGGTCGGCCGCGACCGCCCTTGCGTGTGGGTGCCGGGGGGGTGTCACCTCCGGGCGCCGGGTCACCGCTCGCCGCGCAGGACGCCGGCTTCGGGGCGCGCGCCGAGAGCCGGTCGCCGCCTGCCCCCGCGCCGGACTCCGGCTGGCGAACGCCGGGCGCCGTTCGCCAGCCGCAGCCCCAGCCCCAGCCCCCAGGCGCCGATCGGCAGTCGCCGTGGTCGCCGATCGCCGGTCGCCGGTCGCCGGTCGCCGGTCGGGAACGGAACGGGAACGGGGTCCGGGACAGTCCGGGTGACTCGGAGGTCCGCCCGGCGGGCTCCTCCCTCCGTCCCCAGCGACCGTTCAGGAGACCCTTCATGCACCCCCTGCTGCGCATCAGTGAGGAAGTCGGTGACGCGCTGGCCGAGAACCGGCCGGTCGTCGCCCTGGAGTCGACGGTGATCGCGCACGGTCTGCCCTACCCGGGCAACGTGGAGACCGCGCTCGCCATCGAGAAGGCGGTCCGGGAGTCGGGTGCCGTCCCGGCGACCGTCGGGCTGGACGGCGGCCGGTTCACCGTCGGCATGTCCCCCGACGACATGGAGCGGTTCGCGGTCGGCACCGGTGTGCCCAAGGTGTCCAGCCGGGACGTCGGCGTCGTGCTCGCCGGCGGCGGGATGGGGGCCACCACGGTGGCGTCCTCCCTGGTCGCCGCCGACCTCGCCGGCATCCCCTTCTTCTCGACCGCGGGCATCGGCGGAGTGCACCGGGGCGCGAGCGAGAGCTTCGACATCTCCGCCGACCTCGTGCAGTTCACCCGCAGCAAGGTGGCCGTGGTCTGCGCCGGCGCCAAGAGCATCCTCGACCTCGGGCTGACCCTGGAGTACCTGGAGACGCTGGGCGTTCCGGTGATCGGCTACCGCTTCGACCACTTCCCCGCGTTCTACTGCCGCTCCAGCGGACTGCGCGTCCCCCAGCGGATCGACGACCCGGGCGACGTGGCGCGGGCGGTACGGATGCACTGGGCCGCCGGTCTGCCGGGCGGCCCGCTGATCACCGCGCCGATCGCCGAGGAACACGCCCTGGACAGCGACGTCATGGAGGGCGTGATCCAGGAGGCGCTGCGGGCCGCCGAGGCCGACGGGGTCCGTGGTCCCGCCGCCACCCCGTATCTGATGAAGGCCGTCTCGCGGGCCACGGAGGGCCGTTCGGCCGCCGCCAACCGCGAGGTCCTGATCAGCACGGCCCGGCTCGCCGGATACCTCGCCGTCGCCTACGCGGCGACCGCCGAGCCGGCCGGGGAGGGGGCGGCATGACCTCCGCGATCGTCTTCGACATCGACGGGACGCTCGCCAACACCCCCGCCGTGATAGCCGAGTTGATCGCCGACGTGGTGCACGGTCTCGGCGCGTCCCCGAGCCGTGCGCAGGTGCTGGCGACCGTCGGGAAGCCTCTGGAGGCCTCCCTCGCCCGCCTGTTGGGCGTGTCCGTCGACAGCGCGGCGACGGCCGAGGCCGCCGCCCGCTACCGGGCCCGCTTCGCCACCGACGTCCTGAGCCAGGGCCCGGCGCTGCTGCTGCCGGGCGTGCCCGAGGGGCTGGACGATCTGCGGGCGGCGGGGCACCTGCTCGGGATCGCCACCTCCAAGATCTCCTCCAGCGCGCTCGCGCTGCTGGAGGCGACCGGCATCCTCGGGCGGTTCGACACGGTGGTCTGCCACGACATGGTCGAACGCGGCAAGCCCCACCCCGACATGGCGCTGCGCGCCCTGGCCGACCTCGGCGCCCCGGCGGCGGCCTCCTGGTACGTCGGCGACACCGTGACCGACATGGCGATGGCCCGGGGCGCCGCCCTGCGGACCGTGGGCGTCTCCTACGGGGTCGACTCCGCCGAAGACCTCGTCGCCGCCGGTGCCGACCATGTCGTCGCCGACTTCCCCTCGGTGATCCGCGCGCTCCTCCACGGCACCGCCGACACCGTCCGAGACCTCGCCGGGACCCGCCCGGAACCGACCGGAGCCCTGACATGACCGTCCAGACCCCCCAGAACTCCCCCGCCTCTCCGACTCCTCCGACCACCCCGACTCCTCCGACCTCCCAGAACGCTCAGCCCTCCCCAACCTCTCAGCCGTCCCCGACCTCTCAGCCGTCCTCAACGCCTCAGCCGTCCCCGGCCCCTCAGCCGTCCTCGGACACCGCTCCCGAAGTCACCCGGTTCAGCGGGCGGATGAAGGCCGCGCTGCTGGCCCTGTCCATCGCCCAGTTCCTGGTGGCGCTGGACTACTCGATCATCTACGTGGCCCTGCCCAGCATCGGATCGGGCCTCGGCCTGCCGCCCGAACGGCTCCAGTGGGTGGTGTCCGCGTACGCCGTCTTCTTCGCGAGCTTCCTGGTCGTCGGCGGCCGGGCCGCCGACCTCACCGGTCCGCGCCGGCTCTTCCTCGGCGCGCTGGGCCTGTTCGGCGCCGGCTCGCTGGCCGCCGGACTCGCCGGGGACCAGTGGCTGCTGATCGTCTCCCGCGCCGCGCAGGGCGTCGGCGCGGCGGCGCTGACCCCGGCGATGCTGGCCCTCATCGGTGCCGCGTTCCCGGCCGGTCCCGTCCGGTCCCGGGCGCTCGCGATCTGGGGCGCGATCGGCGCGGTGGGCCTCGCGGCCGGGGTGCTGATCGGCGGAGTGCTGACGGCCGCGCTCTCCTGGCGGTGGGTGTTCTTCGTGAACGTGCCGCTCATCCTCGTCACCGTCGCCCTCGCGCTGCGGGTGCTGCCGGCCGGCGAGCGCACCCAGGCCTCGGTACGGCGGCTCAACATCCCCGGCGCGGCCCTGTTCACCGGCGCGGTCCTCTTCCTGGTGGCGGCGCTCACCGAGGCCGCGGTCGACGGCTGGGCCTCCGCGTCCTGCCTCGGCTGCCTCGCCGCCGCCGTGGCGCTGGGCACGGCGTGGACGGCGTACGACCGGCGCCCGGCCGCCACGCCCCTCATCCCGCCGGCGCTGCTGCGGGTGCGTTCGCTCGCCGGGGCGAGCACGATGTCGGCGCTCTACATGGCGAGCGTCGGCGCCGAGTTCTTCCTGATCACGCTCTTCCTCCAGAACGTGTGGGGCTACGGTCCGCTCGGGGCCGGCATCGCCTTCCTGCCGCTAGCGCTCAGCGTGGTGGCGGGCAACCTCGTCACCGGGCGGCTCGCCGGGTCCTGGGGCATCCGTCCCACGCTCGCCACCGGCTTCGCAGTCGGCGCGGCGGGGCTCGCCCTGCTCGGCCTCGGCACGGGCGGCTCGGACTACTGGACCGCCGTGCTGCCGGGCCTGCTGGTCAGCGGACTCGGCCAGGGCATGGCCTTCGCGGGCATGTACATCGCGGGCACCAAGGACGTGCCGGACAGCGAGCAGGGGACGGCGTCGGCCGTCCTGACGACGACGCAGTACACCGGCGGCGCCATGGGCCTCGCCGTGCTGGTCCTCGTACTCGGCGACGCGCCGGCCGGCGCCGCGTTCGGCCGGGCGTACGCGCTGACCGCCGTCCTCGCCCTGATCGCGTCGGCGGTGGCCCTGCGGACACTCGCACCCGGCACGGCGACGGCCGCCGGGGCGAACGCCGGACCGGACGCCGGGGGCGAGCGGTGACGCTGCCCCGTGTGATCGCTCCCGGTACGGGCCCCACCACGGTCGTCGGCGGCACCCCGGTCTCCTTCCTCGTCACCGGGGACGACACGGCCGGCCGCTTCGGCCTCACCGAGCACCGGCTCCCGCCCCGCGCCCCCGGAGCGCCGCTGCACTTCCACAACGAGCTGACGGAGATGTTCTACGTGGCGAGCGGCGACGTACTGCTCACGCTGGGCGGGGAGCGGCGCGTCGCGGGTCCGGGCACGTTCATGATGGTGCCGCCCGGAACCACCCACGCGTTCGGCAACCCCGGCGCCGACCCCGCCACGCTGCTGGTGATGTTCACCCCGGACGGCGGCCGGGAGAAGTACTTCCGCGAGCTGGGCGAGCTGCTGGACTCCTCGCCCGAACCGACACCCGAGATGATGGAGGAACTGGCGCGCAGGTTCGACCAGTTCCCCGCGGCCGAGGGCCTCGTCGCCCCCGAGAAGTGAGGAGAGAACCGTGCCTGTGGTGACCGTGGACTGGTGGAAGGGCAACGACCGACGGAAACGAGCCGATCTCGTGGACGAACTCACCACGACGCTGGCCCGGATCGCGGGATGCCCGAGAGAGGCCGTGACCGTGCTCGTGCGCGATGTCGAGCAGGACCACTGGGGGCGCGGCGGCGTCCTCGCCGACACCCCGGCCGAGGCGCCCGCGGACCGCCCGCCGGTGCCCGAGGACGCCGAACTCCCCCTGGCGAGGCGCGGTTGAGAGTTCGGACGGACACGGTGGGTGGCCGGCGGCGCAATGCCGCCGGCCACCCGGCGTGTGCGGAACGGACGGGCGGCGGGCGGGGCCCGCGTTCACAACCTGGTCCGCCGTCCCGCCCACGAGCCCGATCGGCGGTACACCGTACGAGGGGGCCGGGGCCGTCTCCCCGTGGGGCGCCCCGCGCTGGCCGTACGGCGGGCGAAGCGGCCGACCGGGCCCAACGCCCTTGATCGCGGTGGGGCTTGATCGCGCCGGCGACCTCCCGAACGGGCAGGAAACGGGCATCTCCCGGCCGCGGGCGGGCACCGGTACGCCCAACTCCGCCGCCGGTGGCGGGCCGCGCCCGGCCCGGCCGGACGATCACACGCCGTCACAACGCCGTCGTGGGACCGCCCGCCTCCCCCGCTTCCGCCCCGTCCGCGGACCCGCGCCCTCCGCGACAGCCGACCGCCGCCTCCAACGCGCCTCTCCGACAGGCCCGTTGAATATGCCCCCGCCCCGCGCCCGGCACCCACACCTGGTCTGGACCCTTGCGGAAACTTGTCCTATATCCGCCAGCGCGTCCGACGCGCACATCATGCGAGCCCTGAACCCGCGACCGTCAGTACACGTTGTGGGTCAGAATGTGAACGTCGACGACGGCCGCCCTGTGCCGTTCCCTGCAGAACGTGAAGGAACGGGACGCCGTCTCCGGTCCTGACGCGCGGTCCCCTCTGCGGGCGAGCGGTGGTACGGCGGCCGCACCAGGACCGAGGAGAGGACCCGCGCCATGCGCCAGCCAGCGCCGATTCGCTTTCGCATCCTCGGCTCCCTGGAATGTTGGGACGGGGACGAACGCGTCCACGTCGGCGGACCGGTCAGCGAACGGGTCCTGGTGACCCTCCTGCTCGAACCGCAGCGCGTGCTGCCGGTGCACCGGCTCGTGGAGGCGGTCTGGGACGAGGACGCCCCCGCCACCGCCGCCCACCAGGTCCGCAAGGCGGTCGCCGAACTGCGCCAGCGCATCCCGGACGGCCGCACCCTGATCGCCACCGACGGACCCGGCTACCGCGCCGCCGTCACCTCCGACCAGCTCGACCTGCTCCAGTTCACCGACGCCCTGCGCCGGGCCCGCGACCACGCCGCCGCCGGACTGGCCGCCGAGGCCACGGCACTGCTGCGCGAGGCCCTCGCCCTGTGGCGCGGGCCCGTGCTGTCCGGCAACGGCGGCGCGGTGGTCGACGCGGCCTCCGCGTCGCTGGAGGAACGGCGCATGACCGCCGTGGAGCAGCTCTTCGACCTGCGGCTGGAGGCCGGCGAGAGCGCCGAACTGATCGCCGAGATCCGCGAGGCCATCGGCGGAAGCCCACTGCGCGAGACCCTGCGCGGGCAGCTGATGCTCGCCCTGTACCGCTCGGGCCGGCAGGCCGAGGCGCTGGAGGAGTACGGCACGATCCGCGCCGTACTGGACGAGGAACTCGGCATCCAGCCAGGTGACGCCCTGCGCGAGCTGCACCAGGCCATCCTGCGCAACGATCCCGCGCTGTCCGCCCCGGCCGCGCCCGCCGCCCCGGCACCGCCGACGGTGACCGGCAGCCGCTCCACCCTCCCCTACGACCTGCGCGACTTCACCGGCCGGGAGGAGGAACTGCACAAGCTCCTCGGCTTCGTCGAGGACGCCACCGGCTCCGGGCCGCTCATCGTGGCGATCGACGGGATGGGCGGCAGCGGCAAGACCTCCCTCGCCGTCCGCGCCGCCCACCGGCTCGCCGAGCGCTACCCCGACGCTCAGCTCCACCTCGACCTGCGCGGCTACACCCCCGGCGAGGAGCCGCTCGCGCCGGCCGCCGCGGCCGAGGCGCTGCTGCGCATGCTCGGGGTGCCGGGGGAACGCATCCCCGACGACCCGCAGGGCCGCATCGCCCTGTGGCGGTCCACCATGACCCGGCACCGGATGATCCTGCTGCTCGACAACGTCGTCGACGAGGCCCAGGTGAAACCGCTGCTGGCCTCCCCCACCGGCACCGTCGTCCTCGTCACCAGCCGCGCCCTGCTCGTGGACCTCGACGCGGCCCACTCCGTCTCGCTCGGCACCATGTCACCGCCGGACAGCGTCGCCCTGATCGTCGGCATCATCGGGGAGCGGCGGGCGCACGCCGAGCCCGCCGCGGTCGCCGAACTGGCCGACCTGAGCGGGCACTTACCCCTCGCCCTGCGGATCGCGGCGGCCCGGCTGCGCAAACGGCCCCGGTGGACCGTGCGCTACCTGGTGGACCGGCTCCGC
This sequence comes from Streptomyces sp. NPDC007084, assembly GCF_040703595.1. Lineage (NCBI taxonomy): Bacteria > Bacillati > Actinomycetota > Actinomycetes > Kitasatosporales > Streptomycetaceae > Streptomyces > Streptomyces sp. NPDC007084. The sequence continues at coordinate 53,768 of NZ_JBEYFY010000017.1, read as the reverse complement.
GACGACACCCACCGCCTCGCCGAACTCAGCGCCGGCGAGCGCAGCGTGGAGGTCACCCTGCGGCTGTCGTACGAGGGTCTGGACGCCGACTACCGCAAGTCGTTCCGGCTGCTGGGCCAGCACCCGGGGGCCGATCTCGACGTCTACACGGCGGCGGCCCTGCTCGACCTCGGGGTGCGGGACGCGGAGGACATCCTCGAATACCTCCTCGACATGCATCTCGTGCAGCAGCACGAGCCGGGCCGTTACGCCTTCCACGACCTGGTGCGCAGTTTCGCGCACATGCTGTCGCGGGCCCGGAGTTCGGGCGGCACCGGCGAGTTCAGCGAGGAGGCGGAGGGCGCCGTCCGCCGGCTGCTGGAGTTCTCGATCACCGCCTCGGACGCGGCCTGCGACCTGCTCTTCCCCGGCCGGGTGCGGATGGCCCGGCCGACGCCCTCCTTCCGCCCCGAACTGGCCCCGCTGACCACACCGGAGGCCGCCCGGGACTGGTTCGAGCGCGAGCAGGACAGTCTCCTCGCGGCGATCGCGCTGGCCTTCCGCCGGGGCCTGGACCGCGAGGTCGCCCTGCTCGCGGCGAACGTCGTCTTCCATCTCGATCTGCGCGGCCGGCTCGACGAATTCCTCGCGCTGTGCCAGACCGCGCTCGCCGCGGCCCGCCGGCTGGGCGAGGCCGATCTGCTGCGGCTGAGCCTGTCCAACCTGGCGGTCGCCTGCTGGAAGCGCGGCAGATTCGAGGACGGCATAGCGGCGGCGGTCGAGGCCCACCGCCTCGCGGTCGACCTCGGGGACCTGCGCGGCCAGGCCAAGGACACCGGCGTGCTCGGCCTGCTGCTCGCCACCACCGGCCGCTTCGAGGAGGCGCTGCCCCGGCTGGAGCAGTCGATCGCCCTCAAGCGCGAACTGGGCGCAGAACGGGCCGAGGCCGAGTCCTTGTCGAACGTCAGCGGCGTCTACATGGAACGCGGGAACTTCACGGAGGCGGTGCGGGCGGCCACCCGGTCGATCGAACTCGCCCGCAAGATCGGCGCGTCGGAGAAGGAACTCGTCGGGCTGAACGACCTCGCGCAGATCCAGTTGGCCATGGGTGACGCCGAGGCGGCGGCCCGCACCCTCGCGGCGGGCCGGGAACGGGCTCCGGGTGTACTGGCTCCGGCCGAGCGGGCGCTCCAACTGGTCCTGTCCGCGGAGGCCGAGGGCCGGCTCGGGCACCGCCGGGAGGTACTGCACTGGGTGGAGGAGGCCCTTGCCACCAAGGGACTTGAGGACGCGCCCGTACGGGAGGCGACCGTGTGGAACAGCGCCGGGCGCTTCTTCCGGCGCGGCGGCGACCACCGGCGGGCGCTGGAGCTGCACCGGCAGGCCCACGCCTCGGCGGCCAAGCTGGGCCACCGGGTGGAGGAGGCGTACGCCCTGGACGGCGCAGCGCGGGCGCTGACGGCGCTGGGCGACACGGCGGAGGCGGCCGAACTGGGCGCCGCCGCCGAGGAGGCCTTCCAGGCGATGGCCATCCCGGGACGGGTCCGCCGGGGGGACTGAGGTTCCCGGCGGCGGCCGGGAACCTCGCGGTTCCGTCGCAACCGGGCGGGGCGCGGGTGCCCGTGTGCCGTCCAGGTGCGGGCCGAACGCCCCCTGCCGATGTCCGCCGTGGAGAACGGCGGGCATCGGCAGGGGGCGTCCGGTTCAGCAGGGGGGTGTTCGGTTCAGGTGCGGCGGTTCGCGGGTGGGGGCGCCACACCCCGTCGCGGTGGGGGCCGGGCGGGGCGCCGGCGTCAACCGCCGTACGGCGTCCGCTCAGACGGCGATGACGTTGGGGCCCTCGTCACCGTTCACCCCGACCTTGACCACGTTCGGCCCCTCGTCACCGTCGGCGCCGAGCGTGACCAGGTTCGGCCCCTCGTCACCGTTCACCCCGACCTTGACCACGTTCGGCCCCTCGTCGCCGTTCAGCCCGGCCTTGACGACGTTCGGACCCTCGTCGCCGCGCGCGCCGGCGGCGATGACGTTCGGACCCTCGTCCCCGGTCGTACCGGCCGGAACCACGTTCGGGCCCTCGTCACCGTCAGCACCAGCCGCCACGACGTTCGGGCCCTCGTCACCCTGGACACCGGCCGGGACCACATTGGGACCCTCGTCACCGTCAGCACCGGCGGCGACGACGCTCGGACCCTCGTCACCCTCGGCACCGGCGGCGACGACGTTCGGACCCTCGTCACCCTCGGCACCGGCGGCGACGACGTTCGGGCCCTCGTCCCCGGTCGTGCCGGCGGTGACGATGTTCGGGCCCTCGTCGGAGGCGGGCGCCCGGAGGGGAACGTGGTGGGTACCGGCGTCCCAGGCGACCGAGATGCCGGGGACCGCGTTCGGGCCCTCGTCCGAGACCGGGCCGGCCGCCGTCACCCCGGCGGCGACGCCCGCGCCGAGGGCCAGGGTGATCGCCGCGTAGGTGAAGAAGCCCGCCGAGGTTCCGAAGCCCTTGCTGATCATGGTGTCCGCCTTCTGTCGTCGCGGTGCGGTGCTGACGGAGAGAAAGGTCGCGTCGGGCGCTCCCGGCCTGTTCCGCCTCCGTTACCGGCCTCCCGGGCACGACGGGGAAGGACCCGGGAACCGCGTCGGCGGGGCGTCGGACACCGTCTCGGCACCCGCTCGGCGGCACCGACGACAACCGCCCGCACGACCCGGAACGGGGTCGTGCGGGCGGTTGTCGGACAGGGACGTGCCGGGCGGCCGGAGCGGACGCGCGGCGGGCGTCAGACGTGGTCGGGGCGCCGGCTCACCTCCGCGCGCAGGAGCCGCCCGACCGCGGTGACCGTCTCGGCGGCCTCCTGCGTCGACTCCGCGCTGAGCATCACGTGCCCCTCCGCGCCCGTCCCGTGGCCGGGGATGTCGTCCCCGGAGGCGTACGGGAAGTGCACCCGGTGCACGCCGGGCAGCTCGGACACCGCCTCCAGGCCGGACACCGACAGCAGCCGCCCGGCGGGCAGCCGGTAGGACGCGACGGCGGCGTACCGGTCGGCGGCCGGTACGGTCACGGGTTTGCCCGCGAGCACCTGGACGAGTTCCTCGTCGGGGTCGAAGCCCGTCGCCAGCTCGATCAGCGAGGCCAGCGGTTCGTCCGGCCAGGTGGCCCGGGAGCGCACCACCCGGGGTCCGTCGGCGGTCAGGACCACGACGGTATAGGCGTAGCCGAACTCGTAACCGGCCAGGTCGAGCAACTCGGTCACGACCGCGCGGGCCTCGGCCTCGTCGCGTTCTCCCAGGGGCGCCGGGAAGAGGTGGCTGCTCGGATGCCAGGCGCCGTGCAGGGCCGCCACGCCCACCACCCGGTGCATGCCGTCGACGGTGAGGGTCACGACGCCGTACTCGGGGCCTTCCAGATACTGCTCCACCAGATACGAGCGCTCGCCCGCCGTCCCGTTCAGGGGGCAGCCGTTCCCGGGGCAGGCGGGCAGGGTGCGTACGGTGACCTGGGCGCCGATCTCCTCGACGGCGGCGGGCAGTTCCTCCGCCGTACGGGCGCGGGCCGCGGGGACGTACGAGTGCCGGCTGCCGTTGAGCAGGGCCCGCATGGCGACGGGTTCGCCGAGCAGCCGGGCGGCGTCGGGCGGGTTGGGGGTCACCCCGAGGCGGGCCGCGGTACCGGCGACGGCGGCGAGTTCGGCCGTACCGGCGCAGGCCAGCACCCGTTGCGTCCCGTGGACCAGGACCGACGTCTCGACCGCGGCGGCCAGAGCCGTCTCGTCCGTGAAGTCGACCACCTCCAGGGGCACTTCGGGGGGAAGGGGGCCGTCCTCGGGCGGGCGGGTGTCCGTGAGCACCCGTACGGCGAACCCGGCCGCGACGGCCGCGCGCACCAGACGAGGCGGGGGACAGACCAGCAGCAGCCGCTGCGGAGCGCTGTCCCGGGGGTCGGGCTCTCGGTGGCGGTCGGCCGTCGCGCTCATGGCTGGCTCCTCGTCTCCTCGACGGCGGGCGGGACGCGGCGGGTGTCGGATCCCCCGACGCCCGCCGCGCCCCGGACAACTGATGGCCGTACCGGCCCTGATGGCCGTGACGGCTCCGGTGGCCGAACCGGCTCTGCCGGCCGTGACGGCTCCGGTGGCCGTCCCGGTCGTACCGGCCGTGACGGCTCTGGTGGCTCGTTCATGGGTGGTTGCTTCCTTGCGCGTAGGGGCGCCGGACCGGCTCTCCTGGTCGTGCTCCGCGCGTCCGGGCGCGGAGTGGCGCTCCACGGGAGTGTCCCGACGGCCGTTCCCGGATCCCTCCCCGTGCGTTCCCGGCACTGGCCGAATCACGGCCCTGGCGCCCCGGCGGCCGGGGAACCGGCCGGGAAGGGATCGGGAACGGGGCCGGGCAGGCTCTTTCCGGGACCTCGACCTACCACGGCGGCCGTCAGGATCCCCCCTCGCTCCGCCGGGCACGGAACGTGCCCGCACCACCCGTCCCGGACCCGTCCGCGGCCGCCTCCCTTCGTCCGACTGGAGCCCCCCGTGAGCGCCACTTCCCAGGAGCCCGCCTCTGTCCTGCCCTTCCGCCGGGCCGGTACGGACGCCGGCCGAACCGTGCCGACCGCCACCTCTCCCGACCTCGCCGGTACCGGTCTGCTGCGCCTGATGCGCGAGGACCTGCACGTCGTCGTCGAGCGCGACCCCTCCGTACGCGGTCGCCTCGAAGCGGCGCTGCACCCCGCGCTGACCGCCCTGTGGACCTATCGCCTCGCCCACCGCCTGCACACCCGGGGACACCGGATGACGGCCCGGCTGCTGTCCCGCTGGGCCCGGCGGCTGACGGCGGTCGAGATCCACCCGGGGGCGGTCCTGGGCCGCCGGGTGTTCATCGACCACGGAGCCGCCGTGGTCATCGGCGAGACCTGCACGGTCGGCGACGACGTGACCATCTACCACCAGGTGACCCTGGGCGCGGTGGGCTGGTGGAGCGACAACAACCGGCCCGAGGGCGACCGCCGGCACCCGGTGGTCGGCCGCAACGTCGTCCTCGGCACCAACGCGACCGTGCTCGGTCCGGTGACCGTCGGCGACGACGCGGTCATCGGCGCGCAGGCCCTGGTCAACAAGGACGTCCCGGAGGGGACCCGGATGCTGGCAGCCACCGCGACGACGGGCAAGCGGCGCCGGCCGTCCGAGGACGTCATCGCGAGCATCGCCTCGGCCGGTTCCTGGTAGCCCCGGCCGCCCGGCCCCGCCCCGCACCACCCACCGGCCGCCCACGCGGAGCGCCCCCACCGGCCGCGCCCACCGACCGCCCGCGCCGGGCGCTCCCACCGGCCGACCGCACCGGGCGCCCCGCACCGACCGCTCGCACCGGCCGCTCCCACCGGTCCCCGCCGGGCGTTCCCTCCGCGCACGACCTCCCGCCCGCGACCGAACCGCGCCCGAACGGCCGCCCACAGCAACCGAACTGACGAGGACTCACATCATGCGAACCCTTGCACCGCACACCCCGGCCCGGACGTCCCCGCAGACGCCCCGGCCGTCCCTGGTCCGGCCCGTCGTCGCCGACGGCATCGACGACCTGGTGGGGGCCACCCCGCTGGTCCGGCTGAGGCTCGAAGGAATGGCGGCCGGCGCGGAGATACTGGCCAAGCTGGAGGCGGCCAACCCGATGTCCAGCAGCAAGGACCGGGCGGCCCTGTACATGCTCAAGGCGGCCGAGGCCCGGGGCGATCTGGCGCCGGGCGGCACGATCGTCGAGGCCACCTCCGGAAACACCGGCATCTCGCTGGCCGCCCTCGCCGCCGCGCGCGGCTACCGCTGTGTCATCGTCCTGCCGGACAACGCGACGACCGAGCGGGTACGGCTGCTCGCCGCGCTGGGCGCGGAGGTCGTCCAGACCCCGGCGGACCGGGGCTACCCGGGAGCGATCGAGAAGGCCGAGGAGATCCACGCGCTCACCCCGGGCTCCTGGTTCCCCTGCCAGCACGAGAACGCGGACAACGTGGCGGCCCACTACGCCACCACGGGACCGGAGATCACCGCCGCCCTCACCGCGACCGGACGCCGGGTCGACACGCTCGTGTGCGCGGTCGGCACCGGCGGGACCCTCACCGGCATCGCCCGCCATCTGCGCGAACAGGACGCCGGGGTCCGGATCGTCGCGGTCGAACCGCAGGGGTCGCCGCTGCTGTCGGGCGGGCAGCCCGGACGGCACCGCATCCCGGGTCTCAACGGCGGTTTCGTCGCCCCGACCACCGACGTCTCGCTGATCGACGAGGTGATCGCGGTCGGTGACGCCGACGCGCTGCGCACCGCCCGCGAACTCGCCGCCGGGCAGGGCCTGTTCGTGGGCGTCTCGTCCGGCGCCGCCGTCTACGCCGCCCATCTGCTGGCCGCCCGCCCCGAGTACCGGGACAAGACGGTCGTCACCGTTCTGCCGGACACCGGCGAGCGCTATCTGAGCATGTGGGAGGACCCCTCGTGACGCTGTTGGTGTCGACCCTGAAGAGGTTCGGCGACGCGGTCAAGGTCCGCATCGGGGAGACGACGACCACCCGGTACATCGCGCTCGCCGAAACCACCGACGGCCGCCTCGGCATCTTCCACCACCACATGCTGCCCGGCGCCGCGGGAGCGGCCCCGCACTACCACACGCGCATCACCGAGACGTTCTACGTCCTCTCCGGTGAGGTCACCGTCCACGACGGCACCCGCTGGCACCAGGCGCACGCCGGCGACCTGCTGCACGTGCCCGAGAACGCCGTGCACGGCTTCCGCAACGACAGCGACGCCCCGGCGGAGATGCTGATCATCTTCACGCCGGCCGAGAACCGCGAGGGCTACTTCACCGGCCTGGCGGAACTCCTGGCCGACGGGAACGTCCCGACGCGGGAGGAGATGGTGGCGCTCATGGAGAAGTACGACCAGTTCGAGGTCGACGCGGACTGACGGATCGTCACTCCCCTTTGTAACCAGCCCGGTTCACCGGGATCACCCCTTTCCCCCACTCCGTTCGACAACCTCCAGGAGTCATGACATGAGTCCCGTCAACTGGGCCCGTTTCGGCCTGCTCGCCGCCCTCTGGGGGTGCAGCTTCGCCTTCATCAAGGTGTCGCTGGACGCCTTCGAGCCCCTCCAGCTCGCCTTCGGGCGGCTGCTCGTGGGCGCCCTCGTCGTCTCGGTGATCCTCGCCGTGACCAAGGGTTCCGTCCCCGACCGCAAGGTCTGGGGGCACATCGTGGTGGCCTCGGTGTTCGGCAACGTCGTGCCGTTCACCCTGTTCGCCGTCGGTGAGCAGCACACCACCGCCACCATCGCCGGCGTCATCCAGGGCGCCACGCCGCTGGTCACCCTCGGCCTCGCGGCCCTGGCCATCCGCGCCGAGAAGCCCACCGCCCGCAAGGTCACCGGCCTGGTCATCGGCTTCGTCGGACTGATCGTCGTGGTCGGCCCGTGGCGGACCCACGGCTTCGGTTCCATCGGCGGGCAGCTGGCCTGTGTCGGGGCGGCGGTCAGCTACGCGGTCAGCTTCGTCTACCTGCGGCGTTTCATCGCCCCGCACAAGATCCCGGCGCTCTCCGTGACCGCCGCCCAGCTCACCTCCGCGATGGTCATCACCGGTCTGATCACCACGTTCACCATCGGCTGGGACCGGCCGGGACCGCTGACCGCCGGTCCGCTGCTGGCCCTCCTGGTCCTCGGCGGCGCGTCCACCGGTATCGCCTTCGTGCTGATGAACCGGCTCATCGCGGACGCCGGCCCCACCACGGCCTCCGGCGTCAACTACCTGGTCCCGGTGTTCTCCGTGATCGTCGGCGCGTCGGCCCTCGGCGAGTCGGTGACGTGGAACGTGCCGGTGGGCGGCGCGGTGGTCATCGCCGCGCTGGCGCTCGCCGAGGGACGGCTGCCGCTGCCGTCCCGGCGTACCACGGCTCCGCCCGCGGCCACCGCCTCGCCCACGGCCGCCACGACCCCGCAGGCCGCCTCGACGCCCCAGGAAGGCGCCGACCGGACGCAGCCGACCGTCCCCCAGGAGGCCTGCTGACCGGCCCCGCGGCCGGTCAGCACCACACCACGCGAAACGCCGCACGGCGCGCTCCCGACCCCGGGGGCGCGCCGTGCGGCGTTTCGCGTGCGCACGCGCGCCGGTCTCCGGGAACGGCCGGCGTCCGAAGTGCCGGGTGGCGAGCGGGTGTCCCGTGGCGAACCGGTTCCCGTGACCGCTCCCGGGGCCGGGAGCGACGGGGGACACGACCGGGAACCCTCCGCGCGAACCTTCCACAGGAGCAGGAAGCCACCGGAGAACACCGCCACCGCAGAAGGAAACCACCGCGGAGCCGAGAAGGACCGCGGCGACCGGACCCGGGGCTCCGCTCCCGCCGTCGGCGGACGGCCAGGCCCCATCGGGTACCACCGTCCACCGCCCGCGCTCCCCCACCGCACCGGCAGACCGACGCCACCGCGCCGGCCTTCGCAGACAGGAAGCAGCCACCGGCATGCCCCCATCCACCGAAGCTCCCGTCACCAGCGCCCTCGGCGACGCCCGCATCATCACCGCGGCCGAGTTCGACTTCCGCCCCGTCCCCGGGGCCGACCCCGCCGCCCGCACCAGGGTGGCGACCCCGGTCAGCCCGGCCGCGGGCGCCACCCACGTCACCCTCCACATCGTCCGGGTCGCCGCCGGTGAGTCGTACACCCCCGAGCACAGCGCGGCCGAGGAGAACACCGTCGTGGTGTTCGCCGGCACCGGCAGCGCCGCCGTGGGAGACGACTCCCGCCCCGTGGAACGCGGTTCGGCCGCCTACGCCCCCACCGGACGCGCGCTCACGCTCAGCGCCGACGGCGCCGGGCTGACCGCGTACGTGTGGCGCACCCCGCTCGCCGGCGCCCCCGTCGGCAGCTCCCCCGTCCTGCACTCCTCGCTCTGGGACGACACCACCCAGTTGCGCGGCTTCGGCGGGACCGGACAGATCGAGGCCGCCGAGCGCCGGGCGACCATGAACTTCGTCTTCTGGCCCGGCAACGGCAGCGGCCGACTGTGCCTGCACTGCGGCATCCAGCAGCCGGGCGAGACCTTCAACGTCCACCTCCACCCCGACAGCGACGAGGCGTTCATCGCCTTCGAGGGCGTCGGCCAGATGTACCTGCGCGACCGGTGGATCGACGTCAGCGCGGGAGACGTGCTGTACGCCTCGCCCGGTGTCCTGCACGGCGCCCGCAACCCGCACACCGGTCCCACCGCCCGCCGCTTCGTCACCTGCGGCGGCCCCAGCCCCTACGACCCGGCGCTCTACTCCGCCGCCGGCTACTCCTCACAGGTCAGGTGAACGCAGCGTGTGCCGCATCTACGGAACCTTCAACGTCCACTCCGACCAGGCCGAACTGCGCCGGGTCGCCGACCTCATGCACCACGGCGGTCCCGACGCCCAGGGTGTCGCGCACCGGTCCGACTGGGCGCTCGGCAACAACCGGCTGTCCATCATGGACCCCGAGGGCGGCGCGCAGCCGTACCACCTCGGCCGGGTCACCGTCGTCTTCAACGGCGAGATCTACAACCACCGCGAGCTGCGCGAGCGGCTGACCGGCCTCGGCTTCCACTTCGACGACCACTGCGACGGCTCGATCCTGCCCGCGCTGTACCTGACCTACGGTGACCGGTTCGCCGAGCACCTGGACGGCATGTACTCCGTCGCGATCATGGACCTGCGCAGCACGCCCCGTATGGTGCTGGCCACCGACGACTCGGGCATGAAGCCGCTCTACTACCACTGGGAACAGACCACCGGGCGCTTCCACTTCGCCTCCGAACTGCCCGCGCTCCTCGGCTTCTCGGGGGTGCGGGCGGAGGAGGACGAGGCGGGGCTCGACGCCTATCTGACCTCCAAGACGCCGTTCGGCGACCGCACCATGTTCCGCGGGGTGCGGGTCATGCCGCCGGCCGCCACCGCCGTCCTCGGCCACCGCGACGGACTGCGCGTCAAGCAGCGGCCGATGGCCCACGAGCGCGGTCTGCGCCCCGACAAGGACCGCACCCTGGAGGAGGCGGGCGAGCAGCTGCGCGACCTGCTCGCGACGGAGGTGTCGCGCCTGCTGGTGGCGGACGCGCCGGTCGCGGCGGTCACCTCGGGCGGCCTCGACTCCAGCCTCGTCACCGCGCTCGCCGCCGAGGCGCTGCGCGCCGGCGGGGGCCAGGGCAGCCTGGACACCTTCAACATCGCCTACACCGGCACCTGGCCGAGTGACGAACGCGCCTACGCCGCCGAGGTCGCCCGCGCCGCCGGCACCCGGCACCACCAGGTCGAGATCGATCCGGCCACCTTCCCGGACCTGATGACCGACGTGGTACGCCACCTCGGCCAGCCCAACGCCGACCCGATCACCCTGTCCACGTTCTCCCTCTTCCGCGCGGTCCGCGACGCCGGCTTCAAGGTGGCCCTCACCGGTGACGCGGCGGACGAACTGTTCGGCGGCTACTCCCGGATGACCCAGGCGGTCGCCGCGCACCACGGTTCGGACTGGATCGGCGACTATCTCGACCACCTCGCGGCCGTCCCCCGGGCGCTGCGGGAGAGCCTGTACACCGACGAGTACGCCTTCGCCGTGAACGCGGTCGGCTCCCCGCTGCCCGCGGAGATCCGGCGCATCCTGCACCGCGGCCCCGACACCCGGCTGCAGCGCATCGGCGCGGTGGAGCAGCGCTACCGGCTGCCGGCCTACCACCTGCGCCGGGTGGACCATCTGTCGATGGCCAGCTCGGTCGAGGTGCGGCTGCCGTTCTGCCAGCCCTCCGTCGTCCGGTTCGCGTCCACCCTGACCGACGCGCAGCGGCTCGTGCCGGGCGAGGGCGTGAAGCGGGCCCTGTACCGGTCGGCGCGGGGCCTCGTCCCGCGCAGTGTGCTCGAACGTCCCAAGCAGCCCTTCACCCTCCCGGTCACGGCGATGCTCGCGCCCGGCCAGCGGCTGTGGACCCTCGCCCGCGATGTGCTGTCCCCCGCGACGCTGCGCGCCGACGGACGCGTCCGCCCCGAGCGGGTCGACGCGCTCTTCGACGAACAGGCCAACCGGCCGAGCGACTCCGTCTCGCTGGCCCTGTGGTCCCTGATGTCGCACCAGCTCTGGCGCCAGGAGTTCTTCGCGACGGCGGGGGCGGCCACGACCGCCCCCCTGACGCTGCCCGCGCCCGGGCGGATACTCCAGGAGGCGGCGGCATGACCGTCAGCCTCGCCCGAGCGCACGGCACCCCGTGCCCGACCGCAGTGGTCGACGCCCGGACCCTGCCCGAGTCGGAACCCGAACTGCTGGCCCGGCTCACCGAGTTGAGGTCGGCGCTCGCGGACCACGGAGCGGCGGACGTCCTGAAGAACGCGCTCGTCCAGCCCTCCCGGCACCCGCTGTTCGACCTGGACTACCGGTTCGTCCAGTCGATGCCGGACCGGCTCGACAGCTTCGACCTGCGGGGCTCCTGCGGGCACTCCATCCTCGCCGCGGTGGAGGCGGCGGCCCGCACCGGCATGATCCAGCCCCTGGTGCCAGGCTGCCGGGTCCGGGTCAACGTGCTCAACAACGGCGACAACGTGGTGTGCGAGGCGGAGGAGACCTCCGACGGCGGGACCCGCTTCACCGCGCACTTCCTCTGCTCGCCGCCGCGGCCGGTCGAGGAACTGCTCATCACGGGCGAGCCGGTCACCGGTGTCCGGTTCGAGGGCCGTACGGTCCCGGTCTCGCTGGTGTCGATGGGCAACCCGTATCTCTTCGTGCACGCCGTCGAGTTGGGCGTCGGCGCGGTCGAGGAGCTGTTCGCCGACGACCCGCTGCTGTTCGACCGGATGACCCGGCTGCGCCGCGCGGTCTGCGCCGCACAGGGCTGGGACAGCACCGGCGCCTTCCCCAAGGTGGCCGCGCTGCTGCCCGACGGCCCCGGCGCCCTCGCGGTGCGCGCCATCTCCGTACCGTCCTGGCACCCCACCGTGGCCCTCACCGGCGCGACCTGCCTCGCCGCCGGCGCCGCCGTCGAAGGCACCCTCCCGCACCTGCTGTCCGGCGCCGCCGAGCAGCCGGAGAACGGCATGCTCGCCCTGCGCACCCCGGGCGCCACCGTCCGCGCCTCGGCCCGTACGACGGGCGGCCCGCACGACCGCCGGCTCGCCTGGATCTCCGTCGCGGAGAAGCAGGTCGACTACCGCGGCCACTTCCTGCCCGCCCCCACCTCCCAGGAGTTGTCATGGCTTCCGCAGACAGCCTGACCGTGCCCGACGCGCCGGACCTCACCGACGCCCCCCTCCCCCTGCCGGCCACCGGCCTGACCCCGGCGATCCGCGAGCGGCTCGCCGCCTGTGCCCGCGACGCCGACCTGAGCGGCGAACCCGACCGGCGGGCCCTGGCCCTGCTGCGCGAGACGGGACTGCTCGGGCTAGCCCTGCCGTACGAGTACGGCGGCACGGGGGCCGACGCCCACGCGCTGAACACCGCAGTCGAACAGGTGGCGCAGGTCAACGCCTCCGCCTCGATCATGCTGTTCCAGCACTACGCGGTCAGCACCCGCATCCTCGAACACGGCAGCCCGGCGCTGCGCCGCAGGCTGCTGCCCCGGCTGGCCCGGGGTGAGTGGCTCGCCGCCTCGGCCTGGAGCGAGACGGGCGCGGGCGCGAACAAGAAGCACCTGTCGACCACCGCCCGCCGCACCCCCGACGGCGGCTGGGTCCTGGACGGCGCCAAGTCCTTCACCACCAGCGCCGGACTGGCCGACATCTATCTGGTGCTGGCGCAGACCGACGAGCCCGCCCCGGACGCGGCGCCGGACACCGGGTACGGCTCCGCGGGCCAGACCTTCTTCCTGGTACCGGCGGACACGCCCGGTCTGGAGCCGGACACCTCGCTGCGGCTGACCGGCATGCGCGGTTCGGCGACCGGTTTCGTCTCCGTCCACGACTGCCATGTGCCGGACACCGCCCGGCTGGGTCCGGTGGGCGCGGCGGCCTCCATCATCGCCGGCGTCCGGGACAGCGGCGCCACGCTCGGCGCGGTGTCCGTCGGTCTGGCGCAGGCGGCGCTCGACCTGGCCCACGAGCACGCCGAGCGGCGCGGTCTGACGGCCCAACAGGCCGTACGGCACCGGCTGGTGGACATCGCGGGCGAGGTCGAGGCGGCACGCGCGGTCGTCGAGCGCACCGGGCGTCGTACGGCTCCGGACCCGGGGATCGCCACGCTGCACTCCAAGCTCTTCGCCTCCTCGGCCGCGGAGCGTGTCGTGGGCGCGGTGGAACGGCTGCTGGGTTCGGCCGGCTATGTCGCCTCGAACGAGATCAACCGCTACGGCCGCGACGCGCGCGCCGTCGCCCTGATGGGACCGACCAACGACCTCTGCAAGGAACTGGTGAGTCTGACGTGGAACCGTTGAATCCCGCATCCGGCACGGAACCGCTGAGTTCCGCATCCGGCCTGGAACCGTTGAACTCCGCATCCGGCATGGAGCCGTTGGGTTCCGTGTCCGCCAGGGAGCCGTTGAGTTCCGTGTCCGCCATGGGGCCGTTGGGCTCCGTGTCCGGGGATCTGCCCGCCGATCTGGTCGTCGAGGGCGGCCGGCTCGTCACCCCCGACGGCGTCCGTGACGGCACGGTGGTCGTACGGGACGGCCGGGTCGCGGCCCTGCTCGCCCCGGACGCGCCGGCGCCCGCGGGCCGGCGGCTGGACGCGCGTGGCCGGTATGTGCTGCCCGGTCTGATCGACTCGCACGTCCACTTCCGCACTCCGGGCCTGGAGTACAAGGAGGACTGGGGGCACGGCAGCAAGGCGGCCCTCGTCGGGGGCGTCACGACCGTGCTCGACATGCCCAACACCCGTCCGCCGTCCCTGGACGAGGCCGGTCTGATCGCCAAGGACGAGGTGATCCGCGGCACTTCGTGGGCCGACTACCGCTTCCACCTCGGCGCCGACCCCGACCATCCCGAACTGCTGGCCGACATCGACCCCCGCATAGCCACCTCGGCGAAGGTGTTCATGGCGGGCCACCACACGGCGCCGGTCGTCTTCCGGGACGCCGAGCAGTTGCGGCGGGCGTTCGCCGCGGCGGCCCGGGGCGGCATCAGGCTCGTCCTGCACGCCGAGGACCAGCACGTCTTCGACCTGCTCGACGCGAGTTCGAACGCCCCCGGCTCGTACGGCGAGTACGAGCCGCACCGGCCGCGCTCGGGAGGCATCGTCGCCGTCGCCCAGGTCGTACGCCTGGTGCGCGAGTACGGCACGAAGGCGCACATCCTCCATGTGTCGTCGGCGGAGGAGGCCGACCTGCTGTCGGCCGCAGCGGCCGAGGGACTGCCCCTCACCTTCGAAGTCACCGGCCACCACCTGTCGTTCACCCACGACGACACCACCCGGCGCGGTCCGCGCACCCGGCTCTCGCCGGCCATCCGCGAGTGCCGGGACCAGAAACGGCTGTGGCGCGCGGTGCTGCACGGTGAGGCCGCCACCCTGGGCAGCGATCACGCCCCGCACACCGTGGAGGAGAAGAACCGCCCGCCGGCCGACGCGCCGCCCGGCCTGCCCGGCGTCCAGGAGCTGGCCACCGCCGTGTGGACCGGGCTGCGTACCCGGGAGATCGGCCCGGACGAGGCGGCGGCCCATCTGGCCCGGCTGATGGGCTCGGGGCCCGCCCGCCTCTTCGACCTGCCCGGCAAGGGCCGGCTCGAACCGGGCGCGGACGCCGACCTGACGCTGCTCGACCCGGCCGCGCGCTGGCAGTTCTCCGCGCACGACGTGCGGGCGCTGTGCGGCTGGTCGGCGTACGAGGGCTGGACGTTCACCGGACGCTTCACCGCCACGGTGAAGGCGGGACACGTCGCCTGGGACATCCGGACGGGCTTCTCCGGCCGCCCCGAGGGCCGCTGGCTCCAGGGTTCGGCCCGGCCGCTGGAGGTGGCGCGGTGAGTTCGACACTGCTCGCCTCCCAGCCCTCGGCCGGGACCGGGACTAAGACCGGGACTAAGACCGGGGCCGGGACCGGGGCTGAGACCGGGGCTGGAGTCGGCCAGGATCTCGCGGAGGCGTTCCGTGCCGCGATGTCCGCGCTGGCCGCCCCCGTCACCATCGTCACCTGCTACGACGACCGGGGCCGGCCGCGCGGGCTGACGGCCAGCGCGGTCAGCTCGCTCTCGCTGAGCCCGCCGCTGTTCCTCGTCTGCCTCGACCGCAACTCCCGTACGCACGACGCTCTCACCGACGCCGAGGACTTCGCCGTGCATCTGCTCGGGCCCGGCGAGGAACACCTCGTCAAGCGGTTCATGCGGCCGGCCGAGCGGCGCTTCGACGACATCCCGCTGGCGGCGGACTCCCACCGGGCGCCCGTCATCCGGGACGCGTCGCTGACCCTGACCTGTGTCCGACACGACGTCCTGGAAGGAGGCGACCACACGATCCTGGTGGGACGGGTGACCGGCGTGGGCGGGGAGCCCGCGCACTCCGGTGGCCTGCTCTGGCACCGCCGCGGCTTCGCCCACGCGCACCGCCCGTGAACCGGAGGGCGGGGGCTGCCCCCAGAACGAACGGCAGCCCCCGCCCGGGGCACGGTTTTACGCCCCCCATCGCCGTCTCCCCAAGGGAGTTGCTCATCGCGGTGAGCCGGGAAGAGAAGCTCGCGCCGGCACTCTGACCAAGGCCCCGACGGGAAACGTCCGTCACCGCACCGGCCCGCACCGACGTGCCCCTGACGCGCCACTCCGCAGCTCGGACGTCGTCCACCGTCCCGCACCTCCGCAAATTGAAACCGTTCAATCGTGGGCGGCTTCACCCCGGCCAACTCACCCGACGAAACAGGCCAGTACAGCCGAGCCACAGAAAATCCCCGCACACTCATTGACCCTCACCCCCCACACCCCTACCTTCACCGACGTGAATCGTTTCACAACTCCTAGGTGAGGGGCCGCAATTGATCAGCAGGAGGAACATCCTGGCGAGCGCCGCGGGCGCGGTCGCCGTGACGGCCACGGGGGCGGGGTCGGCGACGGCCGCTCCCGCGTCCCCGGCGGCCGGGCAGCGTGACGCGGCGCGGATCACCGCGCCGACCGTCGAGTACGTGCAGAACCCCCTGGGCGTGGACGCCCAACACCCGCGCCTGAGCTGGCCGTTGACCTCGGACACACCCGGGATGCGGCAGGCCGCCTATCAGATCCGGGTCGCCTCCAGCGCCTCCGGCCTGACCCGCCCGGACGTGTGGGACAGCGGGAAGGTGACGTCCGACCAGTCCACCCTCGTCCCGTACGCGGGGCCGCGACTCCGTTCACGCACGCGGTACTTCTGGTCGGTCCGGGTGTGGGACACGGAGGGGAACGTCTCCGCGTGGAGCGCCCCGTCCTGGTGGGAGACGGGGCTCATGGACGCCGGGGACTGGTCGGCGGAGTGGGTGTCCGCGCCCGCCGCCCTCACCGACGCGCCCTCCCTGGAGGGCAGTTCGTGGATCTGGTTCGCCGAGGGCGACCCGGCGAGCAGCGCCCCCAAGGGCACCCGGTGGTTCCGCCGGGTGATCGACGTCCCCGACGGTGTCACTTCGGCGAGAGCCGCCATCACCGCCGACAACGTCTACACGTTCGCGGTGAACGGCACCGAGGTCGCCCGCACCGACCTGGCGACGGACAACGAGGGCTGGCGCCGGCCGGCCGTCGTCGACGTCCTCGCCCGGCTGCGCCCCGGCCGCAACGTCCTCACGGTCGCGGCCACCAACGCGACGGAGAGCCCGGCGGGCCTGGTCGCCGCCCTCGACCTGCGGACGGCCGCCGGCGAGCAGCGGGTCCTCACCGACTCCTCCTGGAAGGCGACGGACGCGGAGCCCGCGGCGGACTGGCAGCGGACCGGCTACGACGACAGCGGCTGGCCCGCCGCGAAAGTGGCCGCCGCCTGGGGAGCCGGCCCCTGGGGCCGGGTCGTCCCGGCCTCGTTCGCCGCCAACCAGCTCCGGCACGCCTTCACCCTGCCCCGCAAGAAGGTCGCCCACGCCCGGCTGTACGCGACGGCGCTCGGCCTGTACGAGGCGCACCTCAACGGCCGGCGGGTGGGCGTCGACCAGCTCTCCCCCGGCTGGACCGACTACCGGACACGCGTCCAGTACCAGACGTACGACGTGACCGCGCTCGTACGGCCGGGCGCCAACGCACTCGGCGCCTGGGTGGCGCCGGGCTGGTACGCGGGCAACGTCGGCATGTTCGGACCCCACCAGTACGGCGAACGCCCGGCGCTGCTGGCACAGTTGGAGGTCCGGTACACCGACGGGACGACCGAGAGGGTCACCTCGGGACAGGACTGGCGGGCCGCGGCGGGGCCGATCGTCGCGGCCGACCTGCTCGGCGGGGAGACGTACGACGCGCGCCTGGAGACCGCCGGCTGGACCTCGCCCGGCTTCGACGACCGGAGCTGGCTGCCGGTGCGCGCCGCGGGGGACGCCGCGCCGCCCCGGATCGTCGCGCAGGTCGACGGCCCGGTACGGGTGGCCGGTGAGCTGCCGGCCAAGACGGTGACCCAACCGGCCCCCGGCGTGCACGTGTTCGACCTGGGGCAGAACATGGTCGGCTCGGTGCGGCTGCGGGTGTCCGGGCCCGCCGGGACGACGGTGCGGATCAGACACGCGGAGGTCCTCAACCCGGACGGCACGCTGTACACGGCGAACCTCCGCTCGGCCGCCGCGACCGACACGTACACCCTGAAGGGCGGCGGCGAGGAGACGTACGAACCGCGCTTCACCTTTCACGGGTTCCGGTACGTGGACATCACCGGGTTCCCGGGCACGCCGTCCGCGCGGGCGGTGACCGGGCGGGTGATGCACACCTCGGCGCCGTTCACCTTCGAGTTCGAGACCGACGTCCCGATGCTCAACCAGCTGCACAGCAACATCACTTGGGGACAGCGCGGCAACTTCCTCTCCGTGCCGACGGACACCCCGGCCCGCGACGAGCGACTCGGCTGGACCGGTGACATCAACGTGTTCGCGCCGACCGCCTCCTACACGATGGAGTCCGCCCGCTTCCTGACGAAGTGGCTGGTGGACCTGCGCGACGCGCAGACCTCGGAGGGCGCCTTCACGGATGTGGCGCCGATGGTCGGCACGGTCGGCAACGGCGTGGCGGGCTGGGGCGACGCGGGGGTGACCGTCCCGTGGGCGCTGTACCAGGCGTACGGGGACCGGCAGGTGCTGGCGGACGCCTGGCCGTCGGTGCGGGCGTGGCTCGCGTATCTGGAGCGCAACAGCGACGGACTGCTGCGGCCGGCCGGCGGATACGGCGACTGGCTGAACGTCTCGGACGAGACCCCCAAGGACGTCATCGCCACCGCGTACTTCGCGCACAGCGCCGACCTCGCCGCCCGGATGGCCACCGCGCTGGGCAAGGACGCCACACCGTACACACGGCTCTTCGCGAGCGTCCGTGACGCGTTCCAGGCCGCGTACGTCGGCGCCGACGGGAAGGTTAAGGGCGACACGCAGACGGCGTACGTGCTGGCCCTGTCGATGAACCTGCTGCCCGACGCGCTGCGCACGGCTGCGGCGGGCCGGCTGGTCGATCTGATCCGGGCGAAGGACTGGCATCTGTCGACCGGCTTCCTCGGCACCCCCCGGCTGCTACCCGTGCTCACCGACACCGGGCACACCGATGTCGCCTACCGGCTGCTCCAGCAGCGTTCGTTCCCCAGTTGGGGCTACCAGATCGACAAGGGCTCCACCACGATGTGGGAGCGCTGGGACTCCATCAAGCCCGACGGCGGTTTCCAGACACCGGACATGAACTCGTTCAACCACTATGCCTACGGCTCGGTCGGCGAGTGGATGTACGCGAACATCGCCGGCATCTCGGCGGGCCGGCCCGGCTACCGGGAGATCGTCGTACGGCCCCGGCCGGGCGGCGACGTCACCTCGGCCCGCGCCACGTTCACCTCGGTGTACGGGCCGGTCTCCACCCGGTGGAGCCTGCGCTCGGGCACCTTCGACCTCACCTGTTCCGTGCCCGCCAACACGACGGCCGAGGTGTGGGTTCCGGCGTCCGGACCGAAGGCGGTCACCGGCCCTCGGGCGGCGGCGTATCTGCGTACGGCGGACGGCTGCGCGGTGTACCGGGTCGGCTCCGGCAGCCATCGGTTCATGGCCTAGGGACGGAGAGAGAAGGGCAGTTGGGGTGGGGGGTTATGCCTCCACCCCCGCCGGTTCGGGTGCCTCCTCCCGCGCGGTGGTGAACTGGGTCCGGTACAGCTCGGCGTACCGCCCCCGCGCGGCGAGGAGTTCCTCGTGGGTGCCCCGCTCCACGATCCGGCCGGCCTCCACGACGAGGATCAGGTCGGCGGCCCGCACCGTCGAGAGCCGGTGGGCGATCACGACGGCGGTCCGGCCCTCCAGCGCTTCCGCGAGCGCCTCCTGGACGGCCGCCTCCGAGGTGTTGTCGAGGTGGGCGGTGGCCTCGTCCAGGATGACGACGCGCTGGCGGGCCAGCAGCAGGCGGGCGATCGTCATGCGCTGGCGCTCGCCTCCGGAGAGCCGGTAGCCGCGTTCGCCGACCACCGTGTCGAGGCCGTCGGGCAGCGAGGCGACGAGCGTGTCGAGGCGGGCACGGCGCAGCACCTCCCACAGTTCGTCCTCGGTCGCGCCGGGCCTGGCGAGGAGCAGGTTCTCGCGGACGGAGTCGTGGAAGAGGTGGCCGTCCTGGGTGACCATGCCGAGGGTGGCGCGCAGCGACGCGGCGCTGAGGTCGCGGACGTCGACGCCGCCGATCCGGACGGCGCCGGCGTCGGTGTCGTAGAGGCGCGGCAGGAGCTGGGCGATGGTCGACTTGCCGGCGCCGGACGAGCCGACGAGCGCGACGGTCCTGCCGGGTTCGGCGCGGAAGGAGACGCCGTGCAGGACCTCGGCTCCGCCCCGGGTGTCGAGGGCGGCGACCTCTTCGAGGGAGGCGAGGGACACCTTGTCGGCGGACGGGTAGGCGAAGCGGACGTCCTCGAACTCGACGGCCACCGGGCCTTCGGGGACCTCGCGGGCGTCCGGCCGCTCGGCGATGAGCGGCTTGAGGTCGAGCACCTCGAAGACCCGCTCGAAGCTGACCAGGGCGCTCATCACCTCGACGCGCGCTCCGGCGAGCGAGGTGAGCGGCGCGTACAGGCGGGTGAGCAGCAGCGCGAGGGAGACCACGGCGCCGGCGTCCAGGGTGCCGTGCAGCGCGAACCAGCCGCCGAGGCCGTAGACGAGGGCGAGCGCCAGGGCCGACACCAGGGTCAGCGCGGTGATGAACGCGGACTGCGCCATCGCCGTACGGACGCCGATGTCCCGTACCCGCGCGGCGCGTTGCGCGAACTCGGCGGACTCCTGGCCGGGCCGGCCGAACAGTTTCACGAGGGTGGCGCCGGGGGCGGAGAAGCGCTCGGTCATCCGGGTGCCCATGGAGGCGTTGAGGTCGGCGGCCTCGCGCTGGAGCCGGGCCATACGGCTGCCCATCCGCCGGGCGGGGAGCACGAACACGGGCAGCAGGACGAGCGCGAGCAGGGTGATCTGCCAGGAGAGGGTGAGCATCACGGCGAGGGTGAGCAGCAGCGTGACGACGTTGCTGACGACCCCCGACAGGGTGTTGCTGAAGGCGCGTTGGGCGCCGATGACGTCGTTGTTGAGTCGACTGACCAGCGCGCCCGTACGGGTACGTGTGAAGAACGCGACCGGCATGCGCTGCACATGATCGAACACCGCCGTCCGGAGGTCGACGATGAGTCCCTCGCCGAGCGTGGACGAGAGCCATCGGCCCACGATGCCGAGCGCCGCCTCGGCGACCGCGATGACCGCGATGAGCACGGCGAGGCCGACGACGGTGCGCTCGTCGCCGTGCGACACGATGACGTTCACGACGTGCCCCGCGAGCACCGGCGTCGCGACGGCCAGCAGCGCGGTCCCCATGCCGAGGACGACGAACTGGATGATCCGCCGCCGGTGCGGCCGGGCGAAGACGGCGATGCGGCGCAGCGTCGCGGGGTCGAAGGGCCTGCGCTCCCGTTGGGCGTTCATGACGCTGTAAAGCTGGGTCCAGGCTGTGCTTTCCATGCTCATGGGAGCGACGGTAGGACCTCAAGCAATGTTGAGGTCAAGGGTTCGGGGGGAGTGCACTCGCCTGGGCGGGGTGTCGCCGGGCGGGGCTCCGTGGGCGACGGCAAGCGGGACTCCGGGGGCTCCGGGGACTCCGGGGGCTCCGGGGACTCCGGGGACTCCGGGGGCGTCGGGGAGCGGGACACCGGGGGCGACGGGGGCGACGGGGGCGACGGGGGCGACGGGGGCGACGGGGGCACCCTTCCCGCAGCTTGCCCGGGGTGTCAGCCGTTGGCCCCGCGCCCGCAACCCGCCGTTGGTGCGGCGCGGAAAACCTCTCCCGGTGTGACAACCGTACGACTCTCCCGAGCACGGCCGCTGCTTCCCCGGCGTCTCGCCCTGCGCCCCGCCGTCCGGCCCGTCCTGTGCCTGCTGCCGCTCGCCCTCGTCCTGGTGGTCGCCGTACGCCACCGCTCCGTCCTCGCCGAGGGCTTCGGCCATCTGCGGTCCGCCGAGTGGCCGTGGCTCGGCGCCGCCGCGACCGCGACCGCCCTGACCTGGGTGGCCGCGGCCGTGACCCGGCAGGGCGCCGTCGTGGAACGGCTCCCCGCGCGCCGGCTGCTCGCCGCCCAGTTCGCGGCGGGCGCGGCCAACCACCTGCTGCCGACCGGCCTCGGCGCCGGTGCGGTCAACCTGCGGTTCATGACGGTCTGCGGGGTGCCGCTCGCCCGCTCCTCGGCCGCCCTCGCGCTGTATCTGCTGGCCGAGTCGCTGTCCCGGCTCGGCCTGCTGCTCGGGCTGCTGATCGCGTTCCCGGGCGCGCTGCGCCTCGGGGGCCTGCTGCCGGACGGCGCGGCCGGACCGCTGCTGCTGGGCACCGGGCTGCTGCTGGCCGTGGCGGCGGCGGCACTCCTGCTCGTCCGGCGGCTGCGCACCCCCGTGGTCACCTTCCTGCGTACGGCGATCGGCGAGGCCCGCTCCGTGCACACCCGGCCGGCCCGGGCCCTCGCCCTGTGGGGCGGCTCGCTGGCGTTCCCGCTGCTCCAGGCGGCCGGGCTCGCCGCGGTGGGCCGCGCGCTGGGTCTGCCGGTGTCACCCGTCCACATGGTGATCGCGTATCTCGCGGCGACCGTCGCCGTCGCGGTGGTGCCGACGCCCGGCGGCCTCGGTTCCGTGGAGGCCGCGCTGACCGTGGCGCTGGTCGCGGCGGGCGGCCCGGTCGCGGTGGCGACGGCGGTGGTGCTGGCCTACCGGATCATCACGGTGTGGGTACCGCTGCTGCCGGGGGCGCTGACGCTGGGCGCGCTGGTCCGCTGGAAGGTCATCTGAGACGCCGGTCACGCGAGATCGCACAGGGCCTCACCGGCCCGCATCCGTCCGCACCAGCCCGCACCAGTCCGCCGGAGACGCGGGCGCGCCTCCGGGGGCGGTGCGGTGGCGGCCGGGCTGTGGTACCGAGGAGTGACCAGGGCGCGCGGTGAGACGCGCGCCGGCGGAACCCCGGAGCAATCCGCAGGCACCCGAGACACCGGGCGCCGTCCAGCGACGCGACCGGGGTACCCGAGACCACCCGGCGACACCGGGGACACCGGGGACACCGGAGAAAAGGGGACAGTGCGATGCCGGTCCGGAGCGAACGTCAGGGTCACGTCACCACGGTCGTCCTCTCCCGGCCCGAGGCGCGCAACGCGGTGGACGGCCCGACCGCGGCGGAACTCGCCGACGCCTTCCGGAAGTTCGAGGCCGACGAGACGGCACGCGTCGCGGTCCTGTGGGGCGAGGGCGGCACCTTCTGCGCGGGCGCGGACCTCAAGGCCATCGGCACCGAGCGGGGCAACGAGGTCTCGGAGGACGGCGACGGCCCGATGGGCCCCACCCGGCTGCGGCTGACGAAGCCGGTGATCGCGGCGGTCGCCGGACACGCCGTGGCGGGCGGGCTGGAGCTGGCGCTCTGGTGCGATCTGCGGGTCGCCGAGGAGGACGCCGTCTTCGGGGTCTTCTGCCGCCGCTGGGGCGTCCCGCTCATCGACGGCGGCACCGTACGGCTCCCCCGGCTCATCGGCACGAGCCGCGCGCTGGACATGATCCTCACCGGCCGCCCGGTCCCCGCCCCGGAGGCCTACGCGATGGGGCTCGCCAACCGACTGGTCCCGCCCGGCCGTTCCCGAACCGAGGCCGAGACACTCGCCGCGAAGATCGCCGACTTCCCCCAAGCCTGCCTGCGCAGCGACCGCGCCTCGGTCCTCGACCAGGAGGGCCTGATCGAGAAAACCGCGATGCGCACCGAACTCCGTTACGGCATGGACGTATTGGCCGAAGGCATGGAGGGCGCGTCCCGCTTCTCGGCGGGCGCGGGCCGGCACGGGGTGTTCGACGGGGGCTGAGGCTCAGGGCCACCGGGTCCGAACCGAGGACCTCACCGGGTGCGCGCAAGGCGGGCGTTGGGGGTCCGCCCGGTCCCGCCCCGTCCGTTCCGGTCCGCGCAACAGCCCTCCCGTGCCGGGCTCGTGACGGCACGCCAGCCGGATACGGCAGGATGAGCGGTCGTCCCGGACAGCCGGCGGTTGTCCGGGCGTGATCGTGCGTTCCCGGATTCGAGCAGGTGGCAAGTGACGACACAGCGCATACGGCCCGCGCGCCCCCACCCCGGGCCCGCCCCCGGTCCGGCCCCCGGCAACACCCGCCGACTCCGTCCCATCCCCACCCCCACACCCCCGCTCGACCTCGCCCCCGCCCACCCCCTCCCCGAAAGTCACCGATGAAGCGTTCCGTCTCCCTGGACGACCTGATGATCGCCGGTATAGCCGTGGCCGCCGGCCTGCTGGCGGCCGTGCTGTCGCGGATGCTGCTGCGCTGGCTGGGCAAGCACGCCGAGCGCACCCGGTGGAGCGGTGACGACCTCATCGTGGACGCGCTGCGCACGCTGGTGCCCTGGGCGGCGGTCGCGGCCGGGGTCGCGTCGGCGGCGGCCGTGCTGCCGCTGACCGCGCCCGTCGGACGTACGGTCAACCGCTCGCTGACCGTGCTGCTCATCCTGGTCACGACGGTCACCGCCGCGCGGCTGACCGCCGGTCTGGTCCGGTCGGTGACGCAGTCCCGCTCGGGCGTCGCCGGATCGGCCACCATCTTCGTGAACATCACCCGGGTCGTGGTGCTCGCGATCGGGTTCCTGGTCGTCCTCCAGACCCTCGGGATCTCCATCGCGCCGCTGCTCACCGCCCTGGGCGTGGGCGGGCTCGCGGTCGCGCTGGCGCTCCAGGACACCCTCGCGAACCTCTTCGCCGGCGTGCACATCCTCGCCTCGAAGACGATCCAGCCGGGCGACTACATCCGGCTGAGCAGCGGCGAGGAGGGGTACGTCGTGGACATCAACTGGCGCAACACCACCGTCCGCCAGCTCTCCAACAACCTGGTCATCATCCCCAACGCGCAGTTGTCGGGCACGAACATGACCAACTTCACCCGGCCCGAGCAGCAGATGACCCTGACCGTGCAGGTGGGCGTCGGCTACGACAGCGACCTGGACCACGTCGAGCGGGTGACCAACGAGGTCGTCACCGAGGTGATGACCGGTATCACCGGCGCCGTCCCGGACCACGAGCCCGCCGTCCGCTTCCACACCTTCGGCGACTCCCGTATCGGACTGACCGTGATCCTCGGCGTGGGCGAGTTCAGCGACCAGTACCGGATCAAGCACGAGTTCATCAAGCGCCTGCACCGGCGCTACCGCGACGAGGGCATCCGCATCCCCTCGCCGGCCCGCACGGTCGCCCTCCAGCCCGGCGGCGCCCCCCTCCTGGAGTCGGCCATCCCCCACCAGCGCGAGGCGCCGACCCGCGTGTGAGGCGGCGCCGGCCCGACAGCGGCCGGTCCCGGGACGGATCGCTGCCGGGTCCCGGGGCGGGTCACCCTCGGGTCCTGGGGCGGGTCACCGTCGGGTCCCCGCATGGATCACCGTCGGGTCCCCGCACGGATCACCGCCGAAGCCGGGGCGGACCGCTGTCGAGGCCGGGGCGCTCACGAGATATCTTGATGTCGAGCAATGTTGCAGACGTGGAGCGGAGCACCCGGTGACTGACTCGACCATCATCTATACGCACACTGACGAGGCCCCGGCCCTGGCGACGTATTCGTTCCTGCCGGTGGTCCAGGCGTACGCCTCGCAGGCGGGTGTCACTGTGGAGACCCGTGACATCTCGCTGGCCGGGCGCATCATCGCCCTCTTCCCGGAGTACCTCCAGGAGGACCAGCGGATCGCGGACGCCCTGTCCGAGCTGGGCGAGCTGGCCAAGACCCCCGAGGCCAACATCATCAAGCTGCCGAACATCTCGGCGTCGATCCCCCAGCTCAAGGCGGCCGTCGCCGAGCTTCAGGCGCAGGGCTACGCGCTCCCCGACTACCCGGACGACCCGAAGTCGGACGAGGAGCGCGAGATCCGGGCCCGGTACGACAAGGTCAAGGGCAGCGCCGTGAACCCGGTGCTGCGCGAGGGCAACTCCGACCGCCGCGCTCCCGCGTCGGTCAAGAACTACGCCAAGACCCACCCGCACCGCATGGGCGCCTGGTCCGCCGACTCCAAGACGAACGTCGCCACGATGGGCGTGGACGACTTCCGCTCCACCGAGAAGTCCGCGGTGATCTCCGAGACGGGCTCGCTGCGCATCGAGCTGGCCGGCGACGACGGCACCACCACCGTGCTGCGCGAGTCGGTACCGGTCCTGGCCGGCGAGGTCGTGGACGCGTCGGTCATGCACGTCGCGCCGCTGCGCGAGTTCCTCACCGAGCAGATCGCCCGCGCCAAGGCCGAGGGCGTGCTGTTCTCGGTCCACCTCAAGGCCACGATGATGAAGGTCTCCGACCCGATCGTCTTCGGTCACGTGGTGCGCGCCTTCTTCCCGAAGACGTTCGCGAAGTACGGCGAGACCCTGGCCGCCGCCGGTCTGAGCCCGAACGACGGTCTCGGCGGCATCTACAAGGGCCTGGAGTCGCTGCCCGAGGGCGCCGAGATCAAGGCGTCCTTCGACGCCGAGCTGGCCGAGGGCCCGGAGCTGGCGATGGTCGACTCCGACAAGGGCATCACCAACCTGCACGTGCCGTCCGACGTCATCGTGGACGCCTCGATGCCGGCCATGATCCGCACCTCCGGCCACATGTGGGGCCCGGACGGCCAGGAGGCCGACACCCTCGCGGTGCTGCCGGACAGCAGCTACTCCGGCGTGTACCAGGTCGTCATCGACGACTGCCGGGCCAACGGCGCCTTCGACCCGTCGACCATGGGCACCGTCCCGAACGTCGGCCTGATGGCGCAGAAGGCCGAGGAGTACGGCAGCCACGACAAGACCTTCGAGGTGCCCACCACCGGCACCGTCCGGCTCGTCGACCAGGCGGGCAACGTCGTCCTGGAGCAGACCGTCTCCGCCGGCGACATCTTCCGCGCCTGCCAGACCAAGGACGCCCCGATCAAGGACTGGGTGAAGCTGGCCGTCACCCGCGCCCGTGCCACCGGCGACCCGGCCGTGTTCTGGCTGGACGCCGAGCGCGCGCACGACGCCGTGCTCATCGAGAAGGTCCAGCGCTACCTGCCGGAGCACGACACCGAGGGCCTGGACATCCGTGTCCTGTCCCCGGTCGAGGCGACCAAGCTGTCCGTGGAGCGCATCCGGCGCGGCGAGAACACCATCTCGGTCACCGGCAACGTGCTGCGCGACTACCTGACCGACCTGTTCCCGATCCTGGAGCTGGGCACCAGCGCCAAGATGCTGTCGATCGTCCCGCTGATGGCGGGCGGCGGCCTCTTCGAGACGGGCGCCGGCGGTTCCGCGCCGAAGCACGTGCAGCAGCTCGTCAAGGAGAACTACCTGCGCTGGGACAGCCTCGGTGAGTTCCTCGCCCTCGCGTCCAGCTTCGAGCACCTCGCGACCACCACGGGCAACGCGCGCGCCCAGGTCCTCGCCGACACCCTCGACCGGGCGACGGCGACCTTCCTCAACGAGGACAAGTCGCCGACCCGCCGCGTCGGCGGCATCGACAACCGCGGCAGCCACTTCTTCCTCTCCCTGTACTGGGCGCAGGAGCTGGCCCAGCAGACCGACGACGCGGACCTCGCCAAGGCGTTCGCCCCGCTCGCCGAGCTGCTGTCCGCCAAGGAGCAGACGATCGTCGACGAGCTGAACGCGGTCCAGGGCAAGCCGGCCGAGATCGGCGGCTACTACCAGCCCGACCCGGCGAAGGCCGCCTCGGTCATGCGCCCGTCGGCCACCTGGAACGAGGCGCTGGCGACCCTCGCCTGACCCGCAGCACCCTCCGCACGCCCCCGTGAAGACGCCTTCACGGAGGTGACCTCGCGGAGGCGATCTCGCGGAGGCGACTTCGCACCCCGCCGCCCCGGCCGGACTCTCCGGCCGGGGCGGCGCGCGTCGTACGCCATCCCGCCGGGTGCCGTACGCCGTCACCCGCACCGGGCCGCGCCTCCCCACCCTCCTAGGCCGTACGCCGCCACGGCCGCCCGGCGGACCCGGCGGGCGTCCTCGGCGCGTCACGGTGACAGGGGCGGGCCCACCTGGGCGATCAGCGGTGGCGGGCCGCAACGCCCCTTCTTAACTTCGGCCTATGACCAAACGACAGTTGGCCCACCTCGCCTGCGCCGCCGCCGTCGTGGCGTCGGGCGTGGGCGCCGCCGCCCCCTCGGCCGGCCACCGGTCGGTGCACCTCGTGCGCGCCGGCGAATCCATCCAGAAAGCCGTGGACGCGGCGCGGCCGGGCGACACCGTCGTCGTCACCCCGGGCACCTACCGCGAGAGCGTCCGCGTCACCGTGTCCGGTCTGACCCTGCGGGGCTCGGGCGCCGGCAACACCGTCATCGTGCCGGGTCAGGCGACCGCCGCCGGCGCGTGTGCCACGGCGGGCAACGGCATCTGCGTCGCCGGGACGGACGCCGCTCCCGTCCGGAACGTCACCGTGACCGCGCTGACCCTGCGGGGCTTCACCAAGCAGGGCCTGTGGGCGACCGGCACCGACCGGCTCACCGTCCGGGCCGTGACCACCGAGCGGAACGGGCAGTGGGGGCTGGCCACCGAGCGGTCCGCGCGGACGCGGATCGTCGGCAACACCGCCAGGGACAACGGCGACGCCGGGATCTTCGTCTCCAACACGGTCGACACCGAGGAAGGCGCCCGGGACACCCAGGGCACCGTCGTCGCCGGCAACCGGCTCAGCGGCAACCGGATCGGCATCACCGTGCGCCGGCTGCGGAACCTGACCGTCGACCACAACGACGCCACCGGCAACTGCTCCGCCGTCAACATCGTCGGCGACGAGAACAAGCCGCGGGTCGGCGCGGTGACCCTGCGGCAGAACCACATCCACGCCAACAACAAGTACTGCCCCAAGACCGCGCGGATGCCCTTCCTCCAGGGCTCGGGCATCGTCCTTACCGGCGCCGAGGACATCCACGTGACGCGCAACCGGATCGAGGACAACGTGGGCACCTCCCCGCTGTCCGGCGGCATCGTGCTGTTCAAGAGCTTCGTGGGCGCCCTCAACGAGCGCAACGACGTGAGCGACAACGTCCTGCGCCGCAACGGCCCGGCCGACCTCGCCAACCACGACACCGGCGGCCAGGGCAACACCTTCCGCCGCAACACCTGCCGGGTCTCCGAGCCCGCCGGAATGTGCTGACCGGGGGCCACTCCCCCTGTACTCCGGCCCGCCGAGTCCGTACACCGGGGCCGGCCCACCGTACTCCGGCCCCGTACGCGCAGGGCCCGATCCCCGTACCCCACGACCCGGTCCCCGTCCCTCCCGGACCGGTCAACCCCCTCCCCTCCCCCCCCGTACAGCACGACACCAGAAGCGAGGCACCCCATGACGACTGCCGAACAGGTCGACCAGACTCCTCCGCCGCCGCCCATGCGGCTGCGGGAGCTGGTGTTCGGGGCGGCCTGTGCCGCCGCCGTGCGCGCCGCCGCCCGTCTCGGCGTGGCCGACGCGCTCGACGACCGCCCGCTGAGCGCCGAGGACCTGGCGGCGGCGGTGAAGACCCAGCCGCACACGCTGCGCCGGCTGCTGCGCGCCCTGTCCTGCCAGGGCGTGTTCGTGGAGAACCCGGACGGCACGTTCGGCCACACGGAGATGTCCCGGCTGCTGCGCGAGGACGACCCGCACAGCCTGCGCTACATCGCCCTGTGGTGCACCGAGCCGTGGACGTGGATGGTCTGGCCGAAGCTCGACGAGGCGGTCCGCTCCGGCGGCAACGTCTTCGAGGACACCTACGGCCGGGAGTTCTTCACCTACCTCAACGAGGAGGCGCCCGAGTCCGCGCATGTCTTCAACCGCGCCATGACCACGTCCAGCGCTCAGTCGGCGCGGGACGTGGCCGAGCTGCTCGACCTCCAGGGCGTCGACTCGGTCGCGGACATCGGCGGCGGGCAGGGGCAGGTCGTGGCCGGCCTGCTGGAGAAGCACCCCGCCCTGCACGGCACGCTGCTCGACCTGCCGGGCGTCGTGGAGAACGCCGACCCGCGCCTTCGCGACGGCGGGGCGCTGGCCGGGCGGGTGCGGATCGTGCCGGGCGACTGCCGCGAGGACATCCCGGTCCAGGCGGACGTGTACATCATCAAGAACATCCTGGAGTGGGACGACGAGAGCACGCGCCGGGCCCTCGCCAACGTCCGTAAGGCGGCCCGTCCGGGCGCCCGGGTCGTCGTCATCGAGAACCTGGTGGACGACACCCCGTCGATGAAGTTCACCACCGCCATGGACCTGCTGCTGCTCCTGAACGTCGGCGGCGCCAAGCACACCCGGCAGAGCATGGTCGACCGGCTCACGGACGCGGGCCTGGTCATCGGCGAGGTCCGCCCGGTGAACGCGTATCTGCACGCCTTCGAGTGCACGGTCCCCGCCTGATCCGCGCGTACCGCTCGCAGCACCCGGAAAACCCGAGGCCGCCGGTTCCGCTTCACGCGGAGCCGGCGGCCTCGGGTATGTGCCGGGGTGCCTTTGGTCAGGAGGCGGGGCTGCGCTCCCACGTGTAGAAGCACTGCGCCATGGCGTCCTTGGGGCTGCGCCACGTCTGCGGGTCGTACGCGCTGACGTACGCCGCCAGTTCGTCGCTGATGCTGCGGAACTCGGGGTGCCCGGCCACCTTGGCGATGGCGGGCGCCGGGTCCTGGTCGGACTCGATGAGGTGCAGGTACACATCACCGAACTGGAAGAGGCTGCGCCGGTTGACCCCGATGAGGTGCGGCAGTTCACCGCGGTCGGAGGCGGCGAACACGTCGGAGATCGCGGGCGCCGAACCGGGCGCCATACGGGCGACGATCAGGGCGTGGTGCATCGGACGGTCCTTCCTGTGGCCGGGTCAGCGGACGGGAGCGGTACGGCGTTCCCGGGCGGCCTGCTCGATCTTGTCCCGGATGAGGCCCATCTGGGTGGCGGAGTTCCGGTTGATGTTGTCGGTCATCCACGCGTCGTCCACCGGGGCCTCGGGCTTCATGGCGAAGTCCTGCACCCAGCGCATGTGGGTGCCGGCCGGCGTCTCCTCGTACTCCCAGCGGATGTTCATGTGCGCGAAGGGTCCCGTCTCCACGCGGCGGGCCCGCACGGTCCGGGCGGCGCGGTCCACGGTGCGCTCGGAGACCCAGCTCCACACCTTCCCGTTCTCGTCCGGGTGCATGGTGAGGCGGAAGGTCGTCGAGTCGCCGTCCCGGGAGAGGACTTCGAGGGAGGCGTACTCGCTGAACAGCCGCGGCCAGTTCTCGATGTCGTTCGTCATGTCCCAGACGAGGTCGAGAGGGGCGTCGATGGTGATGCTGTTGTCGGTGTGTCCGGGCACGTCAGGCTCCAGCCTTGAGGGTGTCGTTGACGAGGTCGAGGAACTCGCGGGGGGTCTTGCAGCGTTCGGCGTCCGGCGGGAGGGGCCGGCTGTACCGGTTCTCCAGCTCGCCGACGATGCCGAGCAGGCCGAGCGAGTCGAGGCCGAGGGTGCCGAAGGGGGCGTCGGCCGCCTGGGCTAGTTCCTGGGGGTCGACGGTGATCCCGGCCGCCTTCTTCATCAGCGCGGCGAGTTCGTCGAGGGTCACTTCGGTGGTGATCATGCGTGTTCTCCTCCGTTGGCGCCCGGGTCAGCGGGCG
Source organism: Streptomyces sp. NPDC007084 (assembly GCF_040703595.1). Lineage (NCBI taxonomy): Bacteria > Bacillati > Actinomycetota > Actinomycetes > Kitasatosporales > Streptomycetaceae > Streptomyces > Streptomyces sp. NPDC007084. The sequence continues at coordinate 22,652 of NZ_JBEYFY010000017.1, read as the reverse complement.
CTGTCACCGCGGCGCACGACGAGCGCCGCGTTGGAGCCCATGAGTCCCCGGCTGAGGATCAGGGCCGTCCGCAGCTCGGCGGGGCGGGCGTCCGACGTCACCAGGTCGAGGTCGTGGCAGACGTCGAACACGTTCGGGGTGGGCGGCACCTGGCCGTGCTCCATGGCGAGGACCGCGGCGGCGGTGTCCAGCAGTGGCGCCCCGCAGTAGGCGCGGCCGATGCCCGTCTTGGGTGCCGTGACGGGCACACGGGTGCCGTGCGCGCCGAGCGCGTCGGCGATGGCGAGGGCTTCGGCGCGGTCGGCCTCGGGCACGCCGAGGGCGTCGGCGAAGACGACGTCGATCTCCTCGGGCGCGCAGTCGGCGTCGGCGAGGGCGCCGCGGATGGCCTGCGCGAGCCCTTCCCTCGACCGCTCCCACTGGTTGGCGCCGGTGAAGGTCGCCGCGTGTCCGGCGACCAGGGCCCGGACGGTCGCCCCGCGCTCCCGCGCCCGCCGCTCGTCCTCGACGACGAGCATGGCGCCGCCCTCGGCGGGCACGAAGCCGCAGGCTCCCTTGGTGAAGGGACGGTAGGCGCGGTCGGGGTCCTCGACGGTGCTCAGCTCGGGGTAGGCGAGCTGGCAGACCATCGAGTATGGGGCGAGGGGGGCCTCCGCCGCCCCGACGACCATGGCGCCGGTGCCACGCCGGACCCCGCGGGCGGCGTGCGCGACGGCGTCCAGGCCGCCCGCCTCGTCGCTCGCGACCACCCCGCAGGGGCCCTTGAAGCCGCCGCGGATGGATATCTGGCCGGTGCTGGCGGCGTAGAACCAGGCGATGGACTGGTACGGGCCCACGTACCGGGAGCCCTGGCCCCACAGCTTCTGCAGTTCGCGCTGGCCGAACTCGCCGCCGCCGGAGCCGGCGGCGGTGACGACACCGACGTCATACGCCTCCTCGGCCTCGACGTCACCGAGGCCGGCGTCGTCGAGGGCGAGGACGGTCGCGGCGAGCGCGAAGTGGCTGAAGCGGTCGGTCTGGACGAGGAACCGCTCCTCGATCAGGTCGGCGGCCTCGAAGGCCCGGACCTCGCCCGCGACGCGCAGCGGGAGGTGCCCGCAGCCCTCGCGGGTGATCCGGTCGAGGACGCCGAGGCCTTCCCTGACGGACTTCCAGTAGGCGTCGGCGGTCAGTCCGTTGGGGGCGATGACGCCGATGCCGGTGACGGCGGCGCGCCCGGGGGCTTGCGTGCTCATCGTGTCCTCCCAGTCGGCCCGGTCAGGAGCACCGCGGACTGGAACCCGCCGAAACCGCTGCCGACCGAGAGCACGTTCTGGAGCTTCCGGGGGCGGGCGGTGCGCGGCACGTAGTCCAGGTCGCACTCGGGGTCGGGCGTCTCGTAGTTCGCCGTGGGCGGTACGACCTGGTGCTGGAGGGCGAGGACGCAGGCGACGACCTCGATGGCGCCGATCGCGCCGAGCGAGTGGCCCACCATGGACTTGATGGAACTCATGGGGGTGCCGTAGGCGTGGTCGCCCAGGGAGCGCTTGACGGCGGCGGTCTCGTGGCGGTCGTTCTGCCGGGTGCCGGAGCCGTGCGCGTTGACGTAGTCGATCAGGGTCGGGTCGATGCGGGCCTGGTCGAGCGTGGTGTCGATGGCCCGGGACATCTCCAGTCCCTCACTGGTGAGACCGGTCATGTGGTAGGCGTTGCCGTAGGTGGCGTAGCCGCCGATCTCGCAGTAGATGTGCGCGCCGCGGGCCCTGGCGTGTTCGTACTCCTCCAGGACGAGGACCGCGGCGCCCTCTCCCATGACGAACCCGTTGCGGTGGGCGTCGAAGGGGCGGGAGGCGTGCTCGGGGTCGTCGTTGTCGGGCGAGGTGGCCTTGATGGCGTCGAAGCAGGCCATGGTGATCGGGGAGATCGGGGAGTCGGACGCGCCGGCTATGCAGATGTCGGCCCGGCCCTCCTCGATGGTGTGGAAGGCGTAGCCGACCGCGTCGAGTCCGGAGGTGCAGCCGGTGGAGACGGTCTGCACCGGCCCCTGGGCGCCGAACCGCTCGGCGACGACCGAGGCGAGCGTGCTGGGCGAGAACGCCAGGTGGAGCCGCGGGTCGGCGGTGCGGTGGTCGACGTCCCACCGGCTGCCGCCCTCGCTGACCTTGACGTAGTCGTGCTCCAGGCGGGTGGTGCCGCCGACGGCGCTGCCCAGGGAGACGGCGACGCGCCAGGGGTCCTGCTCGGCGGTGTCGAGTCCCGCGTCCTGGACGGCTTCCCCGGCGGCGACGACCGCGAACTGGATGTAGCGGTCGGCGTCGCGGACGAACTGCGGGTCGAGTCCGTGGTCGAGCGGGTCGAAGTCGCATTCGGCGGCTATGCGGGAGCGCAGTCCCGCCGGGTCGAAGAGCGTGATGCCGCGGGTCGCCGTGCGGCCGCTTGCGAGGAGGTCCCAGAACGCCTTCGTCCCGGTTCCGCCCGGAGCGACCACACCGATGCCGGTGACGGCCACTCGCCGGGTCACTGTATGGCCCCACTTCGCTCGGACGGCTGTCCGTGGTCGGGCGCGGCCAGGTCCGGCCCGGTGGTGGCGAACCGGGGGGCGGGCTGGGTGTCGTCCGTCTCCTCGGTGTCGACGTGGCCGAGGCTCGGACGGGGGGCGAGCGGGCCGAGGTGGAAGACCATGCGGGCCTCGGTGTCGCCGACGTTGCGGAAGCGGTGCCGCATGTTGATCGGGATGAGCAGGCCCTGGTCGGGCCGGAGCGCGAACGCCTCGCCGTCCAGGTCGACTTCGAGGTCGCCGTTGACCACGAAGACGAACTCCTCGGAGTACGGGTGGTAGTGCTCGCTGATGCGCTCGCCGGGCTGCATGACGGCCAGGCCCATGAAGCCGCTGGTGGACCCCGCGGTGGCGGGCGTGAGCATGGCCCGGACGTCCCCGCCGCGCCTGCGGTTGGGTTCCGTCTCGCTCAGGTCCACGATGCGTGGATGGTTCTTGATCATGCTTGGTTCCTCCGGGTGGGGGTGCGGTGTCCGCGGACACCGGCTGTGGGGGTCCCTCAGGAGTCCGACGCGCTGCGGTCGGTGATGGGCAGCATGTCGGTGTGCGACAGCAGACGGTTGGTGTTGCGCTCCGTCGACAGGGCGCCTTCGACGCCGATCGCGGCACCGTCGAGCAGGCGCTCCAGCTCGGCGGCCTTCTGCGGGCCCTTGAGTCCGAGCGAGGCGACGGGGTCCAGGTCGAGTTCGCCCACGATGTCGATCAGCCGGACGACGATGTCGTCGCGCTGGAAGACGGTGCTCCGGTAGACCGGGCTGTCCGGGTCGTCGGCGGCGGCCTCGTCCTGGTGGGAGAGGAACCGGGCCAGCTCCGTTCCGCTGCCCGGCCGCGCCGGGTAGTAGAGGGCGTGCCGCCGCAGCCGGGCGGGCTCCTCGCGGCCGGCGACCACGTGGTGCACGGCGGGCAGCGCGGCCCGGGTGAAGAAGACCCGGGCGGAGTCCGGGTCGCTCAGGTCCCGGTCCTGCTCCAGGTAGGGGTTGATGGCCTCCTCGACCGCGCGTACCTCGGGCTGGCGTGCCACGTGGCGCAGGGCGGCGAGGAGGTCGCCCTCGACCTCCACGGCGCGTACGACGCGGTTGCCGTGCATGAACAGCGAGGTGCGGCGCAGCCGGGTGGTGTCGTCGACGCGGGCCTGCGGTGAGGTGTAGCCGGCCAGGATCTCCGCGACCTTCGACTCGGAGCCGGGCTTCACCGTGAAGGTGAGGGCGTGCCGGGCGACGCCGTCGCCGACGCGGGCCTCGACCTGGGGGGCCGGCGAGGCCGGCGCACCGGTGAGGGACTGGGCGGGGTGGGTCTCGCGGAGGATGCTGTAGCGCATCGACCGGGTGTCCCGGACGCAGCTGTGCATCGGCCGGACCGTCTCGACGTGCTCCTCGCTGTTGACCCAGGCGAGGAAGGGCGGTGCGCTCTCCCACTCGCTGGTGATGAGCCACTGCGAGGGGTTCTCGATCGACTGGCACAGCTGGTCGCTGATGTGACCGGGCACCGAGGCGACCTGGTTGCGCATCAGCTCGTACGCTTCGAGGAACTGCTCCTGGGCCCCGTCGTACAGGTCCAGCAGCAGGATCACCCGAAGCCTGGAGCCGTCGAAGGCCGACTGCGAGATACGTCCCGAGATGGTCATTGCGGCACACCTCTCCTCTTCGTCAGGGAAAGCGAGGAACGACCGCGGTGTCGGAAAGGCCGGGGCCGCCATGAGCTGATCGTTGACGGGACCTCCCGGCCGCGCGAGCCCCACGGGTCGGACGAGTGAACCGCGCGCCATCCGGGTGTCCCCGACGCGCGGAGCGGAGCCACAGGGCGTGGAATCGGCATCCTCATCTCCCATCACGTCGCAGGCGACGCCTGGAGGCAGTCAATGAACCGATTCGAAGGGACCGGCGAGATCGGTCACCGCACGCCCGTCCTGATCGTCGGCGGCTCTCTGGTGGGGCTCTCCACCTCGCTGTTCCTGGGCCGCCTCGGCGTGCTGCACATCCTCGTGGAGCGGCACGCGGGGACGTCGATCCATCCGCGCGGACGCGGCAACAACGTGCGCACCATGGAACTCTTCCGGGTGGCGGGGGTGCAGCGGCGCATCGAGGAGGCCGCCTCGGTGCTCGCGGACAACCACGGCATCCTGCAGACGCCGACCCTGGTGGGCGACGCGGGTGAGTGGCTGTTCAAGGAGATCGACCCGGGCGGCGGGCTGGCCCGGTTCAGCCCGGGCGCGTGGTGCCTGTGCAGCCAGAACGATCTGGAGCCGGTGCTGCTGGAGAGCGCCCGGGAGCTGGGCGGCGATCTGCGGTTCTCCACCGAGCTGATGTCGTTCGAGCAGGACGCGGACGGCGTGACCGCGCGGGTCAAGAGCCGCGAGACCGGCGAGCACACGACGATCCGCGCGGACTACCTGGTCGCGGCGGACGGTCCGCGCAGCCCGATCCGTGAGGGGCTCGGCATCGGCCAGACGGGTCCGGGCGACCTGTTCCACAACGTGAGCGTCACGTTCACCTCCCGGGGTCTGGCCGAGGTGGTGGGCGACCGGCGGTTCATCGTCTGCTACCTCACCGATCCGGAGGCCGACGGCGCGCTGCTGCCGGTCGACAACAAGGAGCACTGGGTCTTCCACGCCCCCTGGCACCCCGAACACGGGGAAACCCTGGAGGAGTTCACCGACGAACGCTGCGTCGAGCACATCCGGCGGGCGACCGGTGTGCCGGATCTGGACGTGACGATCACCGGCCGGGCGGCGTGGCACGCGGCCGAGCGGGTCGCCGAACGGTACGCGGACGGGCGGGTGTTCCTGGCCGGCGACTCGGCGCACGAGATGTCGCCGACGGGCGCGTTCGGCTCCAACACCGGTATCCAGGACGCCCACAACCTCGCCTGGAAGCTGTCGGCGGTGATCGGCGGCTGGGCGGGCCCGGACCTGCTCGCGTCGTACGACGCCGAGCGCCGGCCGGTGGCGCAGGCGACGAGCGCGCGAGCCTCGTCCCGCTCGGTCGAACACAGCCACCCGGGGTATACGCCGTCCCCGGAGGCGGCCGGTTCGGCCGTGCCGGGTCGTCCCGGGGGGCCGGGCGGTCCTGGTGGTACGGGCGGTCCCGGTGGCCCTGGGGGTCCGGGTGGCCGGAAGGGCGGGATCCTCAACGTGGCGCTCGCCTACCGCTACCCGCGGGGCGCGGTGGTAGGCGCCGACGCGGCGGCTCCGGTGGTGCCCGACGGCGTACGGCTGACGGGTGAACCCGGGACCCGGGCGCCGCACCAGTGGCTGACCCGCTCGGGCGAGCGGATCTCCACGCTCGACCTGTACGAGCGGTCGATGGTGCTGCTCAGCTCGGCGGACGGCACCGGCGGCTGGCACGACGCGGCCGAGGAGGTGGCCCGGCGGCTGGACGTCCCGCTGGACTCCTACCGGGTCGGCGCGAGGCCGGAGGCGGAGCTGGCGCCGGCGGACGACAGGGACTGGGCGGAGGTCCACGGTGTCACCCCGGACGGCGCGGTACTGGTCCGCCCGGACGGGTTCGTGGCCTGGCGCTCCCCGCAGGCGCCCGCCGACCCGGCGGACGCACTCCACCAGGCCCTCACGGCGGTCCTGGACCGCGGCTGATCCTTGCCCGGCCCGCCCGGTCTTCCAGGCGGGCCGCTCGTCATCCCCTCGAACGCCCGCGGCCGGGCGGAGTGCGGGTTTCACCGGCCGCCGGCGGCAGCAGCGCGTCGAGAAGATGGTCGACCGACCCCCGCAGCCGGAGGGTGAGGTCGTCGGCCGGGGCGCGGCCCACGCAGACCCGCACGATGTCCATGTACATCGTCGAGTAGACGGCGTGCGCGGCCCGGTCGAGATCGTGCGCGGGGCGGGACGTGGTCCGGCTCCGCAGGATCTCCTCGATCGCGGACTCGATCCGGGCGACCTGGGCGGTGGCCGTCTCGCGTTCCGGGCCGGTGCCGAAGAGTGTCTCCCGTTGGTAGACCGCGGTGTTCTCGGGGTGCCGGGAGCTGGCGTCGACGAGCGGGGTGACCAGGGCGAGGATCGCGTCGGTGGGCGCGGCCCCGGAGCGGGCGAGTGCGAGGCCCCGCTCGACGCCCAGCCGGAGCTGTTCGTTCATGACCAGCATGAGCAGTCCCGCCTTGGACCCGGCGTGGCGGAAGAGGGTGCCGATCCCGACGTCGGCCGCCTCGGCGATCTGCTGCGTGGTCACGGCCGAGTAGCCCTGCTCGGTGAACAGTTCGGTGGCCGCTTCCAGGATGCGGTGGAGTTTGTCCTGCTTGTTGCGCTCCCGCCGGCCGGGCGGCCGGTCGGCGGAGACCGTCGCGGGCTCCGGCCGCGAAGTACTGGACGACATGAGCGCCTTCCCGTCAAAGGGCTGCCACCTGGGCCGAACGGCCCTGATCCGGCGATCGAAGGGGGCCGAAGGTCCCGCGTTCGCCCAGGATAGACCGAGGGCCTGGAAAACGGAGTACGTTCGAAACGGAGTCCAGTCCGAAAAGAAGGTGTTGACAATGAGCGACGACAACCGGCAGCTCTGGATCGTCGGCGGCGGGATCGCGGGCATGGCGGCCGCGGCGTTCGCCATCCGGGACGCCGGCATGTCCGGCGAGCAGATCCACATCCTGGAGGAGCTGAACGTCCAGGGCGGCTCCCTGGACGGCGCCGAGTCCCCGGCGCAGCCCGACGCCTACGTGACCCGCGGCGGACGGATGCTGGAGGACGAGGCGTACCAATGCGTGTGGGACCTCTTCGGCTCCATACCGTCCCGGGACGACGCGGAGATCAGCGTCACGGACGAGATCCGCGCGTTCAACGAGAAGGTCAGGACACACGCCAACGCCCGCCTCATCGACGGCGGACACAACATCCTGGACGCCTCCGACTTCGGTTTCTCCGTCCGGGACCGCACCGAGCTGTCCCGCCTCATGGGCACCCCGGAGAAGCTGCTCGGCAGCAAGCGGATCGACGAGGTGTTCGGCCCGCACTTCTTCACCACCAACTTCTGGCAGATGTGGCGCACCACGTTCGCCTTCCAGCGCTGGCACTCGGCGGCCGAACTGCGCCGCTACTTCCTGCGGTTCATCCAGGAGTTCCCCCGCATCCACACCCTGTCCGGCGTGCGCCGCACCGTCTACAACCAGTACGACTCCATGGTCGTACCGCTCCAGCGCTGGCTGACGGCCCAGGGGGTCGACGTGCGCTTCGGCACCCGCGTCCTGGACGTCGACTTCAGCGGCACCCCGGCGACCGGCCGCCGAGCCACCTGTCTGCACATCCAGGACGGCGACGGCGCGGGCCGCATCGACCTCGGTCCGGCGGACTACGCCCTGCTCACCCTCGGCTCCATCACCGCGGACTCCACCTACGGCGGGAACGACACCGTGCCGGAACTCGTCCGGGACCGCCGCGACGAGGGCTGGTCCCTGTGGGAGACCATCGCCCCCAAGGCCGACGACTTCGGACGCCCGCTGTCCTTCTACGGCAGCGTCGACGAACACAAGTGGGAGTCGTTCACCCTGACCATGCGCGACGACGCCCTGCTGAAGCGCATCACCGCCTACACCGGCAACGAACCGGGCACCGGCGCGCTGATGACCTGGGTCGAGTCGGGCTGGCACCTGTCCATCGTGGTCCCGTACCAGCCGCACTTCCCCGGGATGCCCGAGAACACCTACACCCTGTGGGGCTACGGCTTCGAGATCGACCGGCGGGGCGACTACGTCCGCAAGCCCATGGCGCGGGCGACGGGCAGGGAGATCCTCACCGAACTCATCCACCAGCTCGGCTTCGACGACCTCCTCGACCACGTCCTCGAGACCACGGACGTCGCTTCGGTGATGATGCCGTACGCCTCGGCCCTGTTCGCCTGCCGCGCCCCCGGGGACCGCCCCAAGGTCGTCCCCGACGGCGCCCGCAACTTCGCCTTCGTCGGCCAGTTCGTCGAGATGCCCGACGACGTCGTCTTCACCGTGGAGTACTCGGTCCACGCGGCGATGCTGGCCATGTACACCCTGTTCGGCGTCGAGCGCCCCATCCCGCCGGTCTACCAGGGTCTTCGCGACCCCCAGGTCGCCGCCCGCGCCACCCGCACCCTTCTCCAGGCGCGGGGCGACGACTGACGCCGCCGGGGAGCGAGGCGGCCTGACCAGGCGGTTTTGGGGAGCACGGGGTGATTGGCTCAAAGTTTTCACCCCGTGCGAAACCCCCGTTAACACAAATTTACCTGTCAGAAACGACACATAGGCGATCCGCCGCTCGGTGTGGGACAACTGCGTGTACAGGGCATCAATCAGCCTGGACAGCCTTCTTCCAGTGGAGCGAGGTTCGTATGTGCGGAATCACCGGCTGGGTCTCCTACCGGCGTGACCTGACGCAGCACCGCGACGACATCGACGCCATGACGCAGACCATGTCCTGCCGGGGCCCCGACGCCGCGGGCGTGTGGGTGGCGCCCCACGTCGCCCTCGGACACCGGCGGCTCGCCGTGATCGACCTGCCGGGCGGCGCCCAGCCCATGACCGTGCGGACGCCCGACGGGACGGTCGGCATGGTCTACTCCGGCGAGACGTACAACTTCACCGAGCTGCGCGCGGAGTTACGCCGGGCCGGACAGCGGTTCGACACCGACTCGGACACCGAGGTGGTGCTGCGCGGCTACCTCGTGTGGGGCGAGAAGCTCGTGGAACACCTCAACGGCATGTACGCCTTCGCCGTCTGGGACGCCCGCACCGAGCGCCTCGTGATGATCCGCGACCGCATGGGCATCAAGCCGTTCTACTACTACGAGACCGAGGACGGCGTCGTCTTCGGCTCGGAGCCCAAGGCGATCCTGGCCAACCCCACCGTCGCCCCCGTCGTCGGCCCCGACGGACTGCGTGAACTCTTCGCCGGTGCCAAGACCCCCGGCGCCGCGGTGTGGGAGGGCATGCGCGAGGTGCGCCCCGGGGAGATCATCGTTCTCGACCGGGGCGGGCTGCGCCGCCGCACCTACTGGCGGCTGCGTTCCGAACCGCACACCGACGGCAAGGACGAGACGGTCACGCGCGTACGCGAACTGCTCGACGACATCGTCCGGCGTCAGCTCGTCGCCGACGTACCCCGCTGCACGTTGCTTTCCGGCGGCCTGGACTCGTCCGCGCTCACCGCCCTGTCGCAGATCCACCTCACCCCGCGGGGCGAGACGGTACGCAGCTTCGCCGTCGACTTCCCCGACCAGGACAAGCACTTCCAGGCCATCGACGTCTCGCCCACCCAGGACACCCCCTACGTCCACGCCGTCGCCGAACACGTGGGCTGCGACCACCAGGACATCATCCTGGACGGGGCGGCCCTGTCCGCCCCGGAGGTCCGTCGCGCGGCCGTCGGCGCCCGCGACCTGCCGACCGGCATCGGCGACCGCGACAACTCCCTCTACCTGCTCTTCGCCGCGGTCCGCCGGCATTCCACGGTGGCCCTGTCCGGCGAGTCGGCGGACGAGGTGTTCGGCGGCTACCCGTGGTTCCACGACGAGCGTCGGGACGCCGAGACCTTCCCCTGGCTGGTGGGCCGGCACTCACTGGTCGAGTCGAGCGGCCAGCTCGACGAGGACCTCGCATCCGTGTTGAACCTCGGCGACTACATCGCCGACAGTTACCGCACGGCCGTCGCGGAAACCCCCGTCCTGGACGGCGAGACCGGCCTGAACCAGCGTATGCGGGTGGTCAGTTATCTCCATCTGACCCGCATGGTGCAGACCCTGCTGGACCGCAAGGACCGGATGAGCATGGCCGTCGGCCTGGAGGTCCGCGTCCCGTTCTGCGACCACCGTCTCGTCCAGTACGTCTTCAACACCCCCTGGTCGCTGAAGACCTTCGACGGCCGTGAGAAGAGCCTGCTGCGCGCCGCCACCCGGGACGTCCTGCCCGAGTCGGTCGCCAACCGCAAGAAGAGCGGCTATCCGGGCACGTTCGACCCCGCCTATGTCGAGGCCATCCAGTCCCAGGGCGCCGACCTGCTTCGGGCCGGCCACCCGGCGACGGACCTGGTCAGCCGCGAGCGCCTCACCGAGGCCACCCGCCGGCCCGCCGCCGACCTGGACCAGCGGCAACGGATGCTGCTGGAGCGGACCCTCGACCTGGGAGTGTGGTTCGACATCCACCGGCCGACGGTCAAGGTCTGACCTCGGCGATCCGACTGACGGTGGCGACCGGCCGACGGTGGGCGACCGGCTGACGGTCAGGGGCTGACTTCGGCGGGCCGGCCGACGGTCAAGGTCCGGCCTCGCGGTCGACTGCGACGGTGACGTTGCGCGGGGCCGGGTGATCGTACGACGCGGCGGCCGCGTCGAGGAGTTCAGCGCCGGCGCGGGCGCAGACTGCGGTGAAGTCATCAGGGGCGGAGCAGTCAGGGGCGGTTCCGGATTCCTCCGGAACCGCCCCTGATCCGCGACTGTCTCCAGTCGGGACGACAGGATTTGAACCTGCGACCCCTTGACCCCCAGTCAAGTGCGCTACCAAGCTGCGCCACGTCCCGATGCGCCGCCGGCCGGTGTTCCGTGCGTTCCGGGGTCCCGTGTGGCGGCGCAATCAAACCCTACCGCACCTCGGTGGGTGCCCCCGCACACACCGTCATCGTCGCAGTCCAGCGGGGGTCACGGAGCGTCTTCCCAACCGTCAGGCGTTGGGGTCGAAGGCTATGCCGGCCGGCTTGGCCTTCGCCAGGTGGGCGTTGAAGTTGCCGTCCTTGAGGCCGAAGACGGCGCTGCCGAAGTCGTACGCGCTCAGCTTGTCGCGCAGCCCGGCGGGGTAGCCGTTCCAGCCGACCAGGGTCGGGAACTGCCAGGTGTGCTGGTGGTTCTCGGGCGGCTCGTCGTTGTTGTTGGCGGGCCGGAAGCAGTGCGTGCCGATGCCGTCCTTGTGGTAGACGACCTTGGGGTGCGTGCCGTCCCAGCGGATCTGGTCCCGGTTGTAGATGTTGAAGTTGCCGTGGGCGGACGTGGACACGTACTTGGCCTGGTTGTCCTGGACCCACACCACGACGTGTTCCCAGTCGTTGCGGTGTCCGCCGAGACCGCTGCCGACGACGGCCTGGTCCTTCTCGAAGTAGAGGCCGTAGATGACGGCGCACCAGCCGTTGTTGCACTTCTCGCGTGAGTACCCGTTGGTGTTGTCGAGGTCCCAGGAGTCGCGGCACTGGCCGTTGAGGGCGCCGGAGGGCTTGAGGCCCGGGTTGATCGTGCCGTCGGGACCGATGGCGGGTGTCGGGTAGCAGCCGTCGGTGTCGTAGTCGAAGGCAGGCTGGAACGTCTGTTCCAGCGCGTCCGCGTTCGCGGGCAGGGCCTTGGGCGGGTCGGCGAGGGCGACACCCGAGGCGGCGACGACCAGCGCGACGGCGCTGCCGACGACGATGGAGACCCTGCGGATCCGCGAGCTTCTCTTCACTGCGTCCTCCAGATCGACCGCTACGTGGGGGAGGCAGGCCACGCGGTCAGGTTGGCATGCCCAGATCATGCCCAGAGCAGCTTTCCGGGCGGCCGGGGAAAACGCCAGAGTCCGCGGATGTCCGAGCGGTGAAGGATCAGCCAATGCGGCTTCCACGACGGACTGTTGGGGTGATCCGGACAGGGGGCCGCCGTCGGTCACGGGGCCGCGCGGGCGAGTCCGACCGTGTGCCGGCAGCCCCTGCCGTGGACGAGGAACTTTCTTCCGCGGTCCGGCAACTCCTGCCGCGCGCGGGCACCTTCTGCCGCACTCGGGCGCTTTCTGCCGTGCTCGGCCACCTTCTATCGCGCACCCCGGCAACTCCTGCCCCCTGCGGACGAGTTCGGACCGGAAGAGACCGAAAGGGGCCGGAACGTCTTCTCCTGGGCCCCGACACCACCGCACTGAGCCCGAGCGACACGTGATCGTCCGTTCCGTAAGGCATGGTTGACCCGAGCAACACGCACGCACCGGACGCACGGAAAGTATGATCAAGCAATGTCTGACTTGACCGAAACCACGCCCGGCTGGCTGTCCCGCGAGGAGCTGGAATCGGCCCGCGCCCGTATGCCGATCCTGTACGTCGAGGCGGTGCCGGTGCGCGTCGACGACAACGGCGAAGTCACCCGGATCGGGCTACTGCTCCGCATCGGTCCGGACGGCACGGTCAGCCGCACCCTGGTCTCCGGCCGGGTGCTGCACCACGAGCGGGTCCGCGACGCGCTGCTGCGCCACCTGGAGAAGGACCTCGGCCCGGTGGCACTCCCCCGGGTCCCCGCCTCCCTGCAGCCCTTCACCGTCGCCGAGTACTTCCCGACGCTCGGCGTCACGCCCTTCCACGACCCGCGCCAGCACGCGGTGTCCCTGGCCTACATCGTCCCGGTCACCGGCGACTGCCGCCCTCGGCAGGACGCGCTCGACCTGGTCTGGTTCAGCCCGGAGGAGGCGTCCTCGGCGATGGTCGCGGACGAGATGCCGGGCGGCCACGGCGTCCTGCTGCGCCAGGCATTGGCCTATGTGGGGTGCCTGTCCTGACGTACCGGACCGGACCGCCGTGGACGGGCGCCGCGGCGGTCCGGTAAGCGGTGTCAGCCGGTATCGGACGGTGCCGGGCGGTGTTGAGCGGCGTCGGGCGGACAGCCAACGCCTCTCAGTGATCCGAAAGTGCCTGCGTGATCAGGCGGGTGGCGAAGTCGTGGTCGTCGGTGATCCGGTTGATGCGCTCGGCGAGGAGGATGGTCGTCGCCTCCAGGGCGTTCAACTCGGCGTCCGTCCAACGGCCGTACTGCGAGCGCCACAAGTTGGGGCTCAGGCCGGTGGCCGCCGCGATGACCAGGCCGGCCATGGTCGGGATGACCTCGGGACGGAAGGTCTTGGGCATCATGCGCATCGAGGACACGAGCGTGGGCACCACGTACTCGACGATGTCCTCGTCGTGGTCCTCGCAGGCAGCCCGCAGCCACTGCATGAACATGTAGATGAGGGTGCAGGCGCCGTCCAGGAGCGCGTCGATTCCCTCAGGGCCCAAGGACGCGGCGAACTGCTTGGTCAGTCGTCGCTGTTCGGCGTCGGTCCGGGCCTCGCTCGCGGCCTCACTCTCGGTCTCGCTCTCGTCGTAGATGGCCTTGAGTTGGGAGTCCATCATCAGGAGAGCCGCGCTGACATCGCCGACGGGAGCGTACTTGGGATCACAGGGTGACGGCACAGAGCCCCTCCTCGTAGGACCGCGGCGGACGGCGCGGCGTGTCTCCACGGTAGACCGCCGAGCGCGGGCGGCGGCGATCCAATGGCCACATCAGCCATGTCCGGGACTCAAGGTCAAGACCCGTCTAGACTTCCGCGACCACTGATGGAAGGCCGCCGCCATGCGGAGACTCCTGTACGGCATGAACCTGTCCCTGGACGGCTATATCGCCGCGCCCGGCGACGACATCGGCTGGAGCGAGCCGAGCGACGAGTTGTTCCGGTGGTGGCTCGACGAGGAGCGGGCAATCAGCCTGTTCCTGTACGGGCGCAGGCTGTGGGAGACCATGAGCGCCTACTGGCCGACCGGCGACCAGCAGCCGGACGTGACCCCGGCGCAGGTCGAGTTCGCGCGGAACTGGCGTGACACCCCGAAGGTGGTGTTCTCCTCGACGGTAGAGAAGGTGGACTGGAACGCCCGCCTGGTCACCGGCGACGCGGTCGCGGAGATCACCCGGCTCAAGGCCGGGGACGGCGGGCCGATGAGGGTCGGCGGCGCGGCACTCGGCGCGGCGGCGATGCGGGCCGGGCTGGTCGACGAGTACACGATCGTCACCCATCCGGTCCTGGTGGGCGGCGGCACACCGTTCTTCACCGCGCTGGACGACTGGACGAAGCTGAACCTGGTGGAGACACGGACGTTCCCCGGCGGCGTGGTCCTGACCAGATACGAGACGAGGCGCTGAACGCGCCGGCCGAGCGGTGGAACATCCACCGGAGCCACGATCAACGAGTCACGTGCCTGCGGACCCTGCCGAAGCGATGCCAGACCGCACGCGTCTCCAGCGCGGCCACCGTCCGCTTCGGCTCCCCTTCGCCCGTCCCGTCCACAGCGGCCTTGCGCGACACCGCCCGCTGGGGCGGGGTGGGGCCGCCCGGCTCGGTCCCCGCAATGGAGTCAGGGGCGGTTCGGATCGCTCCGAACCGCCCCTCACCTGCGACTGTCTCCAGTCGGGACGACAGGATTTGAACCTGCGACCCCTTGACCCCCAGTCAAGTGCGCTACCAAGCTGCGCCACGTCCCGGTCGCGTTCACGCGCGGTGGGCCGCGCGATCGTGCGGACAGAACTTTACCCCACGCCGGGGGCACTCCCGCAGGGGGCGGGGCGGGCGGGACAATCGGAGGATGAGCGGCACAGGGTGGATCAGGCGGAGCGGCGGCGGGCGTGACCGGGACCCCGAGGGCCGGGCGCGCAACGCCCGGCCCCGTGACGGCCTCGGCCGCCCCCTGCCGTACGGCTCGGCCGGGGTCGAGCGGCAGCCGGAGGGGGTCGTACGGGCGCCCGGGGAATCGGTCGCCGAGGCCCAGACGCTGCTGGACGCCGGGCGGCCCTTCCACGCGCACGAGGTGTTCGAGGACGCCTGGAAGTCCGGCCCGGACGACGAGCGTGGACTGTGGCGGGGGCTCGCCCAGCTCGCCGTGGGGCTCACCCACGCCGCCCGAGGGAACACCACCGGCGGCGCCCGGTTGCTGCGGCGCGGCGCCGGGGCCGTGGCGGAGTGGACGACGGAGTCCGGGCGGGCCCGGCCCTACGACCTTGACCTTGCCGAAATCGGGGACTGGGCAAGGGAGTTGGCCGCTTCCGTGGAGCGTGACGGCGGCCCGGTCGACGCGGCGGCCTCGGCACCCCGGCTGCGCGGACGTCCGTCGTAGGACCAAGGCGGCCCCGGCACCCTGGCCGCGCGGACAGCCCGCCTGCCGCCAGTGGCACCGACGCGGAACCCGATCGGAACCCGACGCGGTGCGTCCCGCGTCCGAAGGGTGCGGCAGACTCCGGGTGTGCGAAAGATTCATGTCATCGGCATCGGAGCGGGCGACCCCGAGCAGCTCACACTGCAGGCGGTCAAGGCGCTGAGGGGCACCGACGTGTTCTTCATCCTGGACAAGGGCGAGGTGAAGTCCGACCTCGTGCAACTGCGCCGGGACATCCTGGACACGCACGTGCCCGAGGGGACGTACCGCCTGGTCGAGGCGCGGGACCCGGAGCGTGACCGGACGGCGGACGGCGCCGCGTACTCCCCCGCCGTCGGGGACTGGCGCAGCGCCCGCGGCGCGATCTACGAGCGGCTGATCGCCGAGGAACTGGGCGAGGACGAGAGCGGCGCGTTCCTGGTGTGGGGGGACCCCGCGCTGTACGACAGCACGCTCGGTGTCCTGGAGGAGATCCTGGAGCGAGGCTCGGTCACGTTCAGCTACGACGTGGTGCCCGGCATCAGCAGCGTCTCGGCGCTCGTGGCCCGCCACCGGACCGGCCTGAACCGGGTCGCCCGGCCTGTCCAGATCACCACCGGGCGGCGGCTCGCCGAGGGCTTCCCGGAGGGGGTGGACGACGTGGTCGTGATGCTCGACGCGCAGCGGACGTTCCGGCGGTACGCGGACCAGGACATCGACATCTACTGGGGCGCCTACATCGGCACCCCCGACGAGATCCTCGCGTCGGGACCGCTGGCCGAGACGGCCCCCCGCATCGAACGGCTGCGCGCCGAGGCCCGGGAGCGCAAGGGCTGGATCATGGACACCTATCTGCTGCGCAGGAACCCGCGGGGGTAGGCGCACGGGCCCTTCCGACGGCCTGCGGGTCTCCGCGATGCCCTCGACCCGCCCGTACGCCGGGCGGGTGGCTCCGCATGCACGCAGCGCGCACCGGTGTGAGGGTGGCGCATGTGACGATCACCGAGGAAGTGCCACCTCCCGCGGCGGACGCGCCCGGGCCGCCGGTGCTGGACGGACGGCGCCGCAACATCGTCTTCGCGACGATTGTGCTGGGTATTCTCCTCGCCGCGCTCGACCAGACGATCGTGGGCACCGCGCTGCCGACGATCGTGTCCGACCTGGGCGGCGCGGCGCACATGTCGTGGGTGGTGACGGCGTACCTGCTGGCCGAGACCGTGGCGACGGTGCTGGTCGGCAAGTTCGGCGACCTGTTCGGCCGCAAGGTGATCTTCCAGGCCTCGGCGATCATCTTCATCACCGGTTCGTTCCTGTGCGGCCTCGCCACGAACATGCCGCTGCTGATCGCCTGGCGGGCGATGCAGGGCGTCGGCGCGGGCGGGCTGATGGTGACCGCCATGGCGCTCATCGCGGACGTCATCCCGCTGCGTGAGCGCGGCAAGTACCAGGGTGCGATCGGCGCCGTCTTCGGCGTGGCCACGGTCATCGGTCCGCTGCTGGGCGGGCTGTTCACGGATCACCTCACCTGGCGGTGGGCGTTCTACATCAACGTGCCCATCGCGATCCTCGTGGTGATCGCGGCGGCCCGCACCATCCCCGTGGTCAAGTCGGCGACCCGGCCCGTCATCGATTATCTGGGCATCGCGCTCGTCGCGGTCGGCGCGAGCGCGCTGATCCTCGCGACGAGCTGGGGCGGCAACGAGTACGCCTGGGGTTCGCCGACCATCATCGTCCTGTTCGTGGGCGGGGTGATCGCGCTCGCCCTGTTCTGCCTGGTGGAGACCCGCGCCGTCCAGCCGATGCTGCCGATGCGGCTGTTCTCCAACCCGGTCTTCACGGTGTGCTCGATCCTCAGCTTCATCGTCGGTTTCGCGATGCTCGGCGCGATGACGTTCCTGCCGACGTATCTCCAGTACGTCGACGGGAACTCGGCGACGATCTCCGGTGTGCGCACGCTGCCGCTGGTGGTGGGTCTGCTCATCGCCTCGGTCTTCAGCGGCAACGTGGTCAGCAAGACCGGCCGCTACCGCGTCTTCCCGATCGCGGGTTCCCTGGTGATGGCGCTCGGGCTCTATCTGATGTCCCTGATGGGGCCGGACTCCGGGACCTGGCTGGAGTCGCTGTACATGTTCGTGCTCGGCATCGGCATCGGGCTGTCCATGCAGGTGCTGACGATCGCCGTGCAGAACACCGTGGACTACACCGACCTCGGCACGGCGACCTCCGGCGTCACCTTCTTCCGTACGCTCGGCAGTTCGTTCGGCACCGCCGTGTTCGGGACGATCTACACCAACGCGCTGAAGCCGAACCTGGCCGACGGGGTGCGGCAGGCCGCGGAGACCGGTGCCGCGCGGCCCGCCGTGATCGCCCGCGCCGCGCAGAGCCCGGAGGGGCTGCACCGGCTTCCCGCGCAGGCGGCCCGGCCCATCATCCAGGCGTACGCCGACACCATCCACACGGTGTTCCTGTGGACCGTGCCGGTCGCGGTCGTCGGCTTCGTGGTGGCGCTCTTCCTCAAGCAGGTGGAGCTGCGGGACAGCGCGCGGCTGGGCTCGACGGACATGGGCGAGGGCTTCGCGTCACCGGCCGGCTCCGACTCGCAACGCGTGCTCGAGGCGTCCGTCGGGAAGATCCTCGGCGGTACGGAGATGGCGACCGCCCGCCGGATCATCAAGGAGTCCGACACCCGGCTGGACGTGGCCGGCGCCTGGGCCGTGATGCAGGTGGAACTGTTCACCCGACTGGTCGGTCACGCCAACCTCAATCTGATCGCCGGCCGACGCCATGTGCCGCCCGAGGTCCTCGTGCCGGTGTTCAGCCGGATGGTCGACGAGGGGTACCTGACCCGGCACGGTTCGCTCTTCTCCCACACGCCGGCCGGTGAGCGCGAGGCGGCGGTGATTGGGAATGCCTGGGGCATGTGGCTCGCCGAACGCGTCGAGCAGGACGTGGGCCGGCCGTCCGGCACGGAACTGCGCGCCGCCGTCGACACCATCGCCAAACGCCTGCTGGTGGAGGACCTCACCCAGGGCCTCCCCGCCCGCTCCCGCGAACTGGAGCCGGCCGCCCCGAACTGACGGCACTGACGGCGGCCCGCCCCGCAGCCACCTCCGCGAGCTGACGACCCGCCCCGCAGCCACCTCCGCGAGCTGACGGCCCGGTTCCACGTCCGCGACCTGACGGCCCCGGATCTACTCCGCGAGCTGACGGCGGGGCCTCCGTCTGCCGGCCATCCGCCTGTCTACGTCCGCCGGCTGACGGCTCCGCCGACTGACGACAGCGGGCGGTCACTTCCCGGCGGGTCCGGGCAAGCCCAGCAGGGCGAGCACCGACGGCACGTCCCCCACCGCGCTCACCCCCTCCGGCAGCGGCGGACGCCGTACGACGACCACGGGCAGCGCGAGATCGCGGGCGGCCGTCAGTTTGGCGGCCGTCGCCGCTCCCCCGCTGTCCTTGGTCACGAGCACGTCGATGCGGTGCCGGACCAGGAGGGTCCGCTCGTCGTCCGGGGTGAAGGGGCCGCGGGCGAGCAGCACCTCGGTGTCCGGGGGCAGCGGCGGATCGGGGGCCTCGACGGACCGGACGAGGAAGTGGAGTCCGGCGAGACCCGCGAAGGCGGCGAGGCCGAGCCGGCCGGTGGTGAGGAAGACGCGCCGGCCGAGCCCGGGCAGCAGGGCGGCGGCCTCGGCGAGACAGCCGGCGTCGTGCCAGCGGTCGCCGGGACCGGGGTGCCAGCCGGGGCGGCGCAGGACCACGGCGGGAACGCCGGTCGCCTCGGCGGCCCGTGCCGCGTTCGCGGTGATGCCGGAGGCGAACGGGTGGGTCGCGTCCACCAGGGCGTCCACCCGCTGCTCGCGCAGCCACCGCGCGAGCCCGTCCGCCCCGCCGAAGCCGCCGATCCGTACGTCCCCTTGGAGCGTCCCGGGCCGCGACACCCGCCCGGCGAGGGACGTCGTCACGCGCACCCCGGGACGGGCGGCGAGTTCGGCGGCGATTTCACGTGCCTCGGTGGTGCCACCGAGGACGAGGACGTGCGGAGACATGGCCCCGAGCGTACGGGGGCGCGCCGGGAGGTCCGGGGCGCCCCCGTGGCCGGGGTCAGGGGGCGAGGCGGAAGACGCCGTAGGAGAAGGGCTCGGTGGTGAGCGTGCCGTCGGGGTGGGCCTCGACACCACGTGTGAGCAGCGGCGGCCCGACCGTCACGTCACCGAGCGCGCAGCTCTCCGGGCGTCCGCTCGGGTTGACGGCGACGAGATACGAGTCGCCGCGCGTGTAGACCAGCGGATAACCGGAGTTGAGCACCTCGACGGATCCGCGCGTGCCCAGTTCGCGGTGTTCGCGGCGGAGCCGGATCAGGGCGCGGACCTGGTGGAGCAGGGAGTCGGGGTCGTCCCGCTGCGCGGCCACGCTGGGCCGGTCGGCCGCCGGGTCGAGGGGCAGGTAAAGGTCCTCCGGGGGTGCGGTGGAGAAGCCGGCGCCCGGGCCGTCGTCCCACTGCATGGGCGTACGGGAGCCCTGACGTGCCTCGTCGCCGAGCTGGCTGCCCTCCTTGCCGGGCAGCCCCGGCAGATAGCGCATGCCGATCTCGTCGCCGTAGTAGATGACGGGCAGCGAGGGCCAGGTGAGCTGGAACGCGAAGGCCGGCGCGACCATGTCCCTGGTGCGTGTGCCGCACACGAGCCGGGAGAAGTCGTGGTTGGCGGTGGGCAGGGCCACGTAACCGGCGCCGGCGATGGCCGTGTCCGCCTCCCGCCAGGCGTCGAGGAACTCCCGCATCGAGCCGTCGCCGTCGGGTCCGAAGAAGCAGGGGTCGTCGCCCCAGACGGGGTTGTGGCTGCCCTGCGCGTTGCCCCACAGGGAGCGCAGCGGGCGGCCGACGAAGTGCAGGAAGAAGTCTGCGTGGATGCCGGCGGGGACGGAGGTCTTCGGGTCGCCCCACTCGGAGAGCAGCGCCCGGTCCGGATAGGTCTCGTCCATCCAGGCCCGCGTCTCGCGCCACAGGGCGGCGGTGGCCGAGCGGTCGGGGTCGTCCTTCACCAGGGAGAACGCCATGTCGACGCGGAAGCCCGCGACTCCGCGGTCGAACCAGTACGCCATGATGTCGCGCAGCGCCTGCCGGTTGGCGCGCGGACCGGGAACGTCGACGGGCTGACGCCATGGTTCGGC
Source organism: Streptomyces sp. NPDC007084 (assembly GCF_040703595.1). NCBI lineage: Bacteria > Bacillati > Actinomycetota > Actinomycetes > Kitasatosporales > Streptomycetaceae > Streptomyces > Streptomyces sp. NPDC007084. The sequence goes on along the minus strand of NZ_JBEYFY010000017.1, from coordinate 2,109 downwards.
GGGGTCGGGGCGGGCGTAGCCGAAGTTGAGGGCGGGCTGGACGGGATAGAAGTTCGGCAGGTAGAAGCCGGGCCGGCTGCCGGGCGAGGGCACCCAGGCGGGGCTGGGCGGTTCGGGGGTGTCGGCCCAGATGTACCGGTCGTCGTCGGGGTCGTCGGCCGAGGCCCTGAACCAGGCGTGCTGGTCGGAGGTGTGGCCGGCGACCAGGTCGAGCATGACCCGGATGCCGCGCGAGCGGGCTTCCTCGACGAGGGTGGTCAGGTCGTGGTTCGTGCCGTAGCGGGGGGCGACGGTCAGGTAGTCGCTGACGTCGTAGCCGGCGTCCGCGAAGGGCGAGGCGAACAGCGGGCTGAGCCAGACGGTGTCGACGCCGAGCCACTCCAGATACTCCAGCCGGCTCAGCACACCGGGCAGGTCCCCGATGCCGTCGCCGTCGGTGTCGGCGTAGGTCTGCGGATAGATCTGGTACATCACCGCGTCCGCCAGCCAGGCGGGCGGCGGTTGGATGTCCGCCATGGAAGCGGCCCTTCTCTCGGACGTCGACAGGGCAGGCAGGGGGTGCGTGGGTGGTGCTGGGCAGGACCGGGTGGGGCGGGCGCGGCGCTTGGTGAGGAGCCGCGCCGCGTCAAGCTAACAGGGGGGAAAACGCTTTCCAAGGGTGTTTGCGGAGGCGGGTGAGGGACGCGTCGGGAAGCCCCGCCGGGTTCCTGGGCGGCCGACGACACACGCATGCCCCGGCGGGGCGGCCTGACACCGTGGAGACGCCCTCGGCTGGGGGCCTGACACCGTGGAGACGCCCTCGGCTGGGGGCCTGACACCGTGGAGACGCCCTCGGCTGGCGGCCTGACACCGTGGAGACGCCCTCGGCTGGGGGCCTGACACCGCCTGACACCGCCGCCACACAGCTAGGGCGTGTCGTTTGGATCATGTGGCGGGTCGCGGGGCAGGGCACGCACTCCCCCAAGCTCTTCGAGCAGGGGGTACCCCCAGCGGCGTTGTCGTCGGTTGCCGACGCTCCGCGTCGTCGCCCTCCTCCGCCTTGCAGCTGCACGCACCCTGCCCCGCTCGGCCCAGCCGACAAGGCGCCGCACTCCGGCGCCACCTGATCCAAACGACACGCCCTAGCCCATGGTCGGTCGGCCGGGCTCAGTGGATCAGCAGTTGGACTCCGCCCACCACCGTCGCCGCGATGACGAGCCGTTCGAAGAGAAGCTGGTTGATCCGGTTCACAGCCCATTTCCCGAGAAACGCGCCCGGCACGACGAAGACGGCCAGGTCGGCGTCCAGCAGCAGCGAGTGGCCGTCGATCAGGCCCAGGCCCGCGCTGAAGGGCAGCTTGGAAACGTTGACGATGAGAAAGAAAAACGCCGAGGTACCGAGGAAGCCGAGCTTGCGGAAGCCCGCCGACAGGAGATACATCGACATCACCGGGCCGCCCGCGTTGGCGACCATGGTGGTGAACCCGCCGAGCACGCCGTAGGAACGGGCCTTGACGCGGCCGGCGCGGGTGACGACGGCGTCGGGATCGTCGTCCTGGGCGGCGGCTCTGCGGCGCCACACCGTGACTCCCGTCATCAGCAGCAGGATGGCGCCGATCGAGGTCCGGACGACCGTGTCGTCCGCCCACACCAGGAAGGCCGTGCCGAGGACGACTCCGGCGGCGACCGCCGGGAACAGCCGCCACAGCGTGGGCCAGTGGGCGTGGCGCCGGTAGCTGAGGACGGCGAGCACGTCGCCGACGATCAGGATGGGCAGCAGGACGCCGGTCGAGGCGCGGGCCGGCAGCACGGCCGCGAAGATCGCCAGGCTGACCGTGTTGGCCCCGCTCACCGCGGTCTTGGAGAAGCCGACGAGCAGAGCCGCGGCGGCGAGGGCGGCGAACTCCCACGCGGATATGTGCCAGAGGGTCATCGTGTTCATGCGGGGACCGATGCTATCCGCACGCAAAATCGCCGGCTGAAGGAGCGTCTCGGCTGGTGGGGCCGGGGCAGGCGGCGAGGCCCACCGGCTTGGCGTGGCCGGGGCCGGGGAGGTCGGTCGGGCCCGGGACGGTCGGCCGGGCCGGGGGCGGTCGGCCGGGCCGGGGGCGGTCGGCCGGACCGGGGGCGG
>NZ_JBEYFY010000016.1:0-141904 GCF_040703595.1 Streptomyces sp. NPDC007084 | reverse complement strand
GCCCTGACGGCGCTGGCCGTCCTGGTCTGGCGTATGACCGAGCCGCCGGAGGGCTACCTCAAGGACGTCACGGCGCGGACGCTGGCGCTGGCGCTGGCGCTGGCGCGGACGCTGGCGCTGGCGCTGGCGCTGGCGCTGGCGCTGGCGCTGGCGCTGGCGCTCCAGGCTTCGGCCCGCCCGGCACGACGAACCGCCCCCGGAAGGCCGTCCACCCACCGCCGCCCAAGGCGCCACGCCCCTGCGACGGCCACGACGTCGGCGACGAAGGCGGCGCCGAGGACGGCGAGGACGAGGCCGCCGGGGACGAAGGCGGCGCCGACGAGGGCGGTGGCGACGCTCCGGACGGAACCGTCATGGCGCCCGGCCCCCGGTCACGGCAGCCACGGCAGGCCCGGCGACTCCGGCGGGCAAGGTGGGCGCGGCGGGCGCGGCGGCTCCGGCAGGCGTGGTCGGAGCGGCGGAAGCGCCGACTCCGGCGGACGCGGTGCGCTCGGCGGCTCCAGCGGGCGCGGCGGGCACCCTGGGCGCGGAGGGCGCCACCCAGACGTTCAGGTTCCCGGCGCGGTGCTGCGCCCAGTCACGGGCGTACGCGGGCGGCCGGTTCCCGGGTTTGGTGACGACCGCGAACGGCAGGGAACGGGCGGCGCGCGCGAGGTCCCGCGCGCTCGCGTTGGCGTTGTGTCCGCTTGCCGCGAGGGCGGAGCAGCGGGCGTAGAAGGCGATGGGGATCGCCTGGTGGCCGGTCAGCCGGCAGGGTGGCCGCACGCCGAGCCGGTGGAGTTCGGCGGCGGTCGCGGCCCAGCCCCGGTGCGCGTCGGTGGTGCGCCGTACGACGGTCTGGAGGACGGCGAACTGCACGGCCAGGTGCGCGGCGAGCCCGAGCGCCACCAGCGTCACGGTCACCGGACGCCAGCCCCGGGCGGGCGCCGTGACGAGGTGGACGACGGCGTCGGCGAGGGGGATGGCGAGGAGCGCGTAGGCGGGCAGCAGGAAGCGCGGAGCGGCGTATCCGATCATGAAGAGGTACGGCAGGGCGGCGGTCGTGGCGCAGGCCAGAAGCAGCAGGGTGGTGGCCGGACGGCGGGCGCGGACGGCGATCAGCAGGGCGAGGGCGGCGGCGAGCGGCAGGGTGAAGAACCACAGGGTGGTGGCGGTGCCGGGCAGCGCGCCGGTGCACGGCCGGCACAGGGCCCGGCCGCCGAGGCCGCGGGCCTGGTCGAGGATGGCGATGTTCCAGCCGAGGCCGCCCTGGATGCGGGAGGCGTCGTGGAGGCGTTGGCCCGGGCCGCCGTAGGAGACATACGCCTCGGCGATCCACTCGATGCCGCCGGCCAGCAGGCCCGCGACGAGGGCCGCGAGCGGGCGCGGGCGCCGCCACCGGGGGACGGCCACGGCGGCGACGAGGAGTGGCAGGGTCGCCCAGACCGCGTCGGTGGGCCGCATCAGCGTCATCATCGCGGCACTCAGGCCGAGCCCGCACAGCGCGGCCCGGTCCCGGGGGTCGGTGGTCGCGCGCAGGAAGCAGCCGACGCAGGCCAGGGCGCCGACGGCGACCCAGTAGTTGGGCATGGCCTGCGGACCGTAGAAGAGGGTCACCCACAAGGACGCGAACAGGACGCCCGCCACCGCGAGCACCCGCGCCGGGAACAGGCCGCGCCACACGCGCAGGGCCACGAACAGCGCGAGTGACGACAGCACGGCGAGGTACACCCGCAGCAGCACGGTGGAGGACGACCAGGCCGCGACCGGGGCGACGAGGACGGAGACACCGCGGGCGCGCGGAGCGCTGAAGAAGGCGGCCGGGGCGTGCCCGGAGACCTGGCTGACGTACACCGTCTCGTCCCAGCCGAGGCCCATCGACGGTCTGACGAGGGCCAGTTGGGCGAGGGCGAAGGCGAAGGCGACCGCAGCGAGGGCGAGGAGACCGGTTCCCGCCGGCTCACGGGGTGTTCGGAGGGCGGCGGTGGCGGTGGCAGGTCCGTGGTGCCTGGTTCCGGGCAGCGGGACGGTGAGGGGCTTGGGCATGGTCCTCCCTTCAGCCCTACACACCGTAGGGTTCGGCCGCTCCGCGCTCCATCCGGACCAGGTAAGAGTCAGGGAAATATGCGACAAGCTACCGCGCACCGGCCCAACCCGCCGGACAGGACGGGCAACCGGGCGAGCGCCGAGGGCCCCCGCGCCCGCCCCTCGCGGCACCGCGCCCACCGCCTTCCCGCCGCCATTTCGGGCGCCCCTACGCGCTGTAAGGTGAGGGTCATGGCTGGGACAGGCCCCCACGACAGAGCGCCGCGACGCAGCGCGGGCATGCTGGAGAACGAGGTGCTCGCCGCCCTGTGGGCCACGCGGGACGCGCTCACTCCCGCCGAGATCCAGGCGGAGATCGACGGCGGTCTCGCCTACAACACCGTGCACACCATCCTCAAACGTCTGTACGACAAGGGTCTGGTGCTGCGTGATGTGGACGGCCGGCGCGGCGCGTACCGGCCCGTCAAGGACGCGGCGGAGCTGGCCGCCACGGCCATGCGCCAGGCCCTCGACCGCGCCCCCGACCCGGTCGCGGCCCTGCGCCACTTCGTGACCGGACTCGACCCGCAGGCCAAAGACGCCCTCCGCGGCCTCCTTTCATGACAGCCCCCGAGGCGGACCCCCAGGGCCGGACGCCCGCCGGACGGGTGCGGTTCGCGACGTTCAACGTGCTGCACGGCCGGCCGATGCGCGACGGGCGCCCGGTCCCCGTTCCGGCCGGGTGCCGTCCGCAGGCGCCGCTCGTCCACGCGGTCGCGTCCCTCGACGCCGACGTGCTGGCCCTTCAGGAGCTGGACCACGTACAGGAGCGCTCGGGCCGGGTCGACCAGGCACGCGCCGCCGCCGAGGCGGCCGGGACACCGTACTGGCGCTACGCCTCGGCCTTCCCCGCCGGTCCCGCGACCGGCCCCGGGCGCGTACCGGCCCCCGACGGGCGGGAGTTACGGCTGTACGGGCCCGGTGGGCTCCGGCAGGGAGCGCCCGGGGCGGGCGAGTCGGTTGCCTCGTACGGCATCGCGCTGCTGTCCCGGCTGCCCGTACGGCACTGGAGGGCGCGCCGGCTGGCACCCGCGCCGGTGCCCGTGCCGCTGCGGACTCCGGGGCGGCGCGGTCTCACCGTGTCCCGGGACGAGCCGAGGGCCGCCCTGGCCGCCGTACTGGAGGGAAGCCGGGGGCCGTTCACGGTGGTGGCGCTGCATCTGTCGTTCGTGCCCGGCTGGAACGTCCGCCAGTTGCTCGCCGTCCGCGCCTGGACGGCCGACCTGCCCGGCCCGCACGTGCTGCTCGGCGACCTCAACCTGCCCGGCGCGATCCCGGGAGCCGTCCTCAACTCCCCCGCGTGGACGGGCCGCAGGGGGTCCCGGCGGACGCGTTCCGGAGCCGCCGTGCCGCCGCCGGTACGCGGCTGGCGGGACCTGGCCCGCCGGCCGACCTACCCGGCGCACCGGCCCCTCGTCCGCTTCGACCACGTCCTCGCGGCCGGGATCGAGGCGGGCGCGGCCACCGGCGTGAACACACCGCGGACCGCCGTCTCCGACCACCGGCCCCTGGTGGTCGAACTGCCCTTGTGAGCAGGGCCGGACGACCCCGGGCGCCCGATCACCACAGCCCGATCACCACAGCCCGATGGCCACGGTCAGATGACCACAGCCCGGTGACCTCGGCCCGGAGAGCGCGGCCCTGAAGCCGCGCCCCGGTGAACGCGCCCCGGTGATCGCGGCCCGGTGACCGTGGCTCGGTGACCGCGGCAGCCCGCCCACTCCTCAGAGCCGCGCCGCGAACGCCTCGTACGCCGGCTCGTCGAACAGCACGAAGCGGACCTCCTCGACGTCGGTGGTCGCGGCGCGCACCGTCTCGACCGCGATGCGGGCCGCGTCGTCCACCGGCCAGCCGTAGACGCCCGCGGAGACGGCGGGGAACGCGACTGTGCGGGCGCCCAGTTCGTCGGCGACCCGCAGCGACTCCCGGTAGCAGGAGGCCAGCAGTTCGGAGCGGTCCTCGTCGCGGGCGTAGCGCGGGCCGACGGTGTGGATCACCCAGCGGGCGTCGAGGTCGCCCGCGGTGGTGGCGACCGCGCGGCCGGTGGGGAGTCCCTTGCCGTAGTGGCCGGCGCGGAGCTTGCGGCACTCGGCGAGGATGGCGGGGCCGCCGCGCCGGTGGATGGCGCCGTCGACGCCTCCGCCGCCCAGCAGGGAGGAGTTCGCCGCGTTGACGACGGCGTCGGCGCTCTGCCGGGTGATGTCGCCGCGGACCAGCGTGATCGTGGTCATGACTGCCTCAGTCTTCTCCAGACGGCCTTCGCCGCGTTGTGCCCCGACATGCCGTGCACCCCCGGTCCGGGCGGGGTGGCGGAGGAGCAGAGGAACACGGCGGGATGCGGGGTGCGGTAAGGGAACGGGGAGAGTCTGGGACGCAGCAGGAGCTGGAGTCCGGAGGCGGCGCCGCAGGCGATGTCGCCGCCCACGTAGTTGGCGTTGCGGGACGCCAGCTCGGGCGGGCCCGCGGTCGCGCGGGCCAGGACGCGGTCGCGGAAGCCCGGCGCGAACCGCTCCAACTGCCGCTCGATCACGTCCGTGAGGTCACCGGTCCAGCCGTTCGGAACATGGCCGTATGCCCAGAAGACCTGCTTGCCCTCCGGCGCCCGGGAGGGGTCCACGACGCTGGGCTGGACGGTGATCAGGAACGGCGCGTCCGGCGCCCGGCCCTCGCGTGACACCGCCCGCAACGCCGTGCCGATCTCCGCCCGGCTCGCCCCGACCTGCACCGTCCCGGCCGCCCGGGCCTCCCGCGCGGTCCACGGCACCGGCCCGTCGAGCGCGTAGTCGACCTTGAAGACGCCGGCCCCGTAGCGGTAGCCCTCGTAGTAGCGGCCGAACCCGGCGATACGGGCCAGCGCGGTCGGCGAGGTGTCGAAGACGTACGCCCGCGCGGGCGGCAGGTCGTCCAGCCGCTTGACCTCGTAGTCCGTGTGGACGGTGCCGCCGAGGTCCTTGAGGTAGGCGGCGAGCGCGTCGGACACGGACTGGGAGCCGCCGCGCGCCACCGGCCAGCCCCGGGCGTGCGCGGCCAGCGCGAAGACCAGTCCGACCGCCCCCGTGCCGATCCCGCCGAGCGGGGCGATGACATGCGCCACCAGGCCGGCGAACAGGGCCCGGGCCCGCTCGTCGCGGAAGCGGCGCATCAGCCACGTCGACGGCGGCAGCCCGGCCAGCCCGAAGCGGGCGAGCGTGACGGGGTCCCGGGGCAGCGAGGTCAGCGGCAGCGACATGAAGTCGTGCGCCAGGGTGTCCCACTTCGACAGGAACGGCGTCACGAGCCTGCGGTAGGCGCCGGCGTCACGCGGTCCGAACGAGGCCGCCGTCTCGGCCACCGACCGGGCCAGCACCGCCGCCGATCCGTCGAGGAAGGGATGCGCCATCGGCAGCTCCGCGTGCAGCCACTCCAGCCCGTACCGCTCCAGGGGCATCGCGCGGAACGCCGGTGAGTTGATCCCCAGGGGGTGTGCCGCCGAACACGGGTCGTGCCGGAAACCGGGCAGCGTCAGCTCCTCGGTGCGCGCTCCCCCGCCCACCGTGTCCCGCGCCTCGAACACGGCGACGGAGAAGCCCCGGCGGGCCAGCTCCACGGCAGCCGTCAGTCCGTTCGGCCCCGCACCCACCACGACCGCATCGAGCATCGACGGCACCTTCGGACTCCTTTGTCAGCCGACGGCAACTGGGGTTCAGGATATGCCGGTGGACTGACACCCCCGTCGGCCCGGGTCGCCGCCGGCACACCGACGGTGACCACCGGCCGACCTGCCTCCGCCGACCCGAGGCTCGCCCGAGCCGACCGTCGCCGCCCTCAGGCTCCGGCTCCCACCTGCTCGGGCCGCCCCGCCAGCAGGGCGATCACCCGTCGGGCGGTGGCCTCGTCGCGGGCCGCCGTGAACGGCAGGGTGTTCCCCCCGGTTATCCGGAACGGCTCACCGGTGAGCGTCAGATGGGCGCCGCCCGCCTCCTCGACCACCAGGAGCCCCGCCGCGTGGTCCCACGCCGCCTCCCAGGAGAACGCCGTGGCGTCCAACTCGCCCCGGGCGATGGCCAGATACTCCAGGCCCGCCGAGCCGCACGGGCGCGCCACGACTCCCTCGACGCCGAGCCCGAGCAGGGCGCGCTTCTGTTCGTCCGTCGTGTAGTCCGGGTGGGACATGGCGATGTCGAGGTCACGGCCCGGCTCGGGGGAACCGGCGCGCAGGGGCACCCCGTCCAGGACGGCGCCCCGGCCCCGTATCGCGGTGGCGAACTCCTCGCGGGCGGGCGCGTAGGTCCACGAGCCGTGCACCACGCCGTCCAGGGTCAGGGCGACGAGCGTGCAGAAACCGGGGTCGCCGTGCACGAACTGCCGGGTCCCGTCGACCGGGTCCACGATCCAGACCGGCGCGGTGTCGCCGATCGCGCCGTAGCTCGCGGGGTCGGCGTGCACGGCCTCCTCGCCGACCACGACCGAGCCGGGCAGCAGCGCGGTCAGCGCCCCGGTCAGGAACTCCTCGGCCTTGCGGTCGGCGTCCGTCACCAGGTCGTGCGGGCCGGACTTCTGGTCGATCTCGTGCGCGGCGAGCTGCCGGAACCGGGGCATGATCTCGGTGGCGGCGGCCCGCCGGATCAGTTCTTCCACGTCGGACGTGCGGTGCGCGAGAAACTCGTCGATGGTTTCGATGTCTTCGATCATGGCTCCATGACAGCACGCGGCACTGACAATCCCCACCCCTCCCGGGTACTCGGGGTGGAATCGCCATGAATTCCCGGTGCCGGCGATCACCGTCCGGCGGCGGACTGTCACCGGCCGACCGCGTACCCCTGCATCCCCCGGGCGTTCGCCGCCGCCGACAGCACGCCCGTCTCCGGGTCCCGGGCGACCGCGCACAGCCGCCCCTCCGTCCACGCCCCGGCGACGGTCACGTCATGCCCGCGCCGCCGCAGCTCCTCCACCACCCCGGCGTCCACGCGGGACTCCACGGTCAGGCTGCCCGGCCGCATGCCCCGGGGGAAGAAGGAGCCCGGGAAGCTGTCGTTGTGCCAGTTCGGGGCGTCGATGGCGCCCTGGAGGTCGAGACCGCCCCGCACCGGCGGACGCAAGGCCACCGACAGGAAGAAGTGCGTCTGCCACTGGTCCTGCTGGTCCCCGCCCGGCGTACCGAAGGCCATCACCGGCACCCCGTCGCGTAGCGCCAGCGACGGCGTCAGCGTCGTACGGGGCCGCCGCCCGGGGGTCAGCGAGTTGGGCAGCCCGTCCTCCAGCCACGCCATCTGAAGCCGCGTACCGAGCGGGAATCCCAGCTCGGGGACGACCGGGTTGGACTGGAGCCAGCCGCCGCTCGGCGTCGCGGCGACCATGTTGCCCCAGCGGTCGACCACGTCCAGGTGGCAGGTGTCGCCCCGGGTGGAGCCGTCCGGCGCGACCTCCGGCTCCGCCGCCGCCCGCGCCACGGTCGGCTCCCCCGCGCCCGGCACCCCCAGCGCGTCGAAGGCGGGCTCCCCCGACGCCACCACGCGCGCGTGCCCGCTCATCCGCGGCTCCCGGCCGCCGGGAGCGCCCGGCCGCAGCTCGAACGACGCCTTGTCACCGATCAGCGCCCGCCGGGCCGCGTTGTACGGCTCCGACAGCAGCTCGTCGAGCGGCACCCCGGCCGCGTCCCCGTACCAGGCCTCCCGGTCGGCCATCGCCAGCTTGCAGCCCTCCACCAGCAGGTGGACGTACTCGGCCGAGCCGTAGGGCGGCAGGTCGGCCGGGAGCAGCGCCAACTGCTGCAACAGGACCGGCCCTTGGCTCCAGGGGCCCGCCTTGCACAGCGTCCAGCCCCGCCAGTCGTACGTCACCGGGTCCTCGTACGTCGCCGACCAGCCGGCCAGGTCGGCCGCCGTCAGCGTGCCCGTGTGCCGCTCACCGCTGGTGTCCACGGTCGGCCGCCCGGCCTGCCGGACCAGCGCCTCGGCCACGAACCCGCAGCGCCACACCTCCCGGGCCGCGTCGATCTCCGCCTCCCGGCCGCCCGCGCCGGCCACCTCGCCCAGCAGCCGCCGCCAGGTCGCGGCCAGCACCGGATTGCGGAACAGCTCACCCGGACGCGGCGCCCGGCCACCCGGCAGATACACCCGCGCCGACGACGTCCACTCCGTCTCGAACAGCTCCCGTACGGTCTCCACCGTCTCGCCGACCCGCTCCACGGGCACGTGGCCGTCCTCGGCGTATCCGATGGCGTACTTCAGCACGTCCGCGAGGGACTTGGTGCCGTAATCGCGCAGCAGCAGCATCCAGGCGTCGAACGCGCCGGGCACCGCGGCCGCCAGCGGTCCCGTCCCCGGCACGAGATCCAGCCCCAGCCCCCGGTAGTGGGCCACCGTCGCCCCGGCGGGCGCCACGCCCTGCCCGCACAGCACCCGCACCGGCCCGCCGGCCGGGGCCAGGACGACCGGGACCTCACCCGCCGGGCCGTTCAGGTGCGGTTCGACGACGTGCAGCACGAAACCGGCGGCGACCGCGGCGTCGAAGGCGTTGCCGCCGTCCTCCAGGACGGCCATCGCGGACTGCGAGGCCAGCCAATGGGTGGAGGACACCATCCCGAAAGTGCCGTTGAGTGTGGGACGCGTCGTGAACTGCATGTCTGACCTCGGTGTCGGCGTACGTCGATCGGCCCATCCAACAGCAGAACGGGCCGCGGTGGCCCATGCCTTGACGCGAATTGTTCGGGGAGACCCACCTGTCGCGCGCCGGCGCGGTAGGGTCGCGCATTCGAACGGCGTCGGTGTCCGTGGGACAGGTGTTCCCCACGGGCGCGCCGAGCGCGACGCGCGGCCACCCGCACGGCCGGGGCCACAGCGCCGTCGCGCCTCACTCTGGGGGGTTCATGCGCAGGGCAGTCATGGGAACGTCTCTCGCCGTCGCCGGCGGGCTCGTCGCGGCCGGCGTCGGCCTGTGGACCGGTGCCGGTCAGGCCACGGCGATCTCCGCACAGGTGCGGTTCACCGCCGACGCGCTGCCCACCTGGCAGACCAACGGCATCGTGTGGGCGCTCGCCCACTCCGGGTCGACCGTGTTCGCCGGCGGTACGTTCTCGCAGATCCGCCCGCCGCAGGGCGGCTCGGGGGCCGCGCGCGACGCGGTCAACTTCGCCGCGTTCAACGCCGCCACGGGCAATCCCACCAACTGCGCGCTGTCGTTCACCATCGGCAGCGGCACCGCGACCGTACGCGCCCTCGCCGTGTCCCCGGACGGCAAAACCCTGTACGCGGGCGGCTACTTCAGCGCCGTCAACGGCACACCGGCCGGCAGCCTCGCCGCGATCGACATCGCCACCTGCGCGCCGAAGGCCTCCTTCCGCCCGCAGATGAACGCGACCGTCCGCGCGCTCGCCGTCACCGCCGACACCGTGTACGCGGGCGGCGACTTCACCCGGGCCGGCAGCGAGGACCGCGGCAGGTTCGCCGCCGTCGACGCCACCACCGGCGCCGTCCTGCCGTTCACCGCGAACGCCGACGCGCCCGGCCGCGCCGTCACCGTCGCACCCGACGGCAAGCATGTCGTGCTGGGCGGCGACTTCTTCACCGTCAACGGCACGAGCACGCACGCCCTCGCCGTCGTCGACGCCACGGGCGGCGCGCTCACCAAGACGTACCCGGGCTTCATCGCCGACAACTCGGTGGTCAAGTCCCTCGCGGCCGACGCCGACGGCGTCTACACCGGCAACGAGGGCACCGGCCACCACGCCTTCGACGGGCGTATCGGCCTCGACCCGGGCACGTTCGCCCAGCGCTGGCGGGACACCTGCTACGGCGCCACCCAGTCGGTGCTGCCGTACCGCAGCGTCCTCTACAGCGCCTCGCACGCGCACGACTGCTCGGAGGTCGGCGAGTTCCCCGACGGGGCACGCCACCACTTCCTCGCCCAGTCCACCGGCGGCACCAGCCACTACGGCTGGTTCCCGCAGACCAACGACGGCCTCGGCGAGCAGATCGGGCCGCGCGCCCTCACCGTCGCGACCTCGGCGAGCACCGACTACCTGTGGTCCGGCGGCGAGTTCACCACCGTCAACGACGCACCGGCGCAGGGCCTGACCCGCTTCGCCTCGACCGGCGACGTGGGCGCCCCCTCGACACCGACGGTCACCGCGGAGAGCGTGAAGCCCGGAGAGATCGCCGTGCACATCCGCTCCGCCTTCGACGCGGACGACTCCCGGCTCACCTACCGCGTCTACCGGGACGGCGGCACCACCCCGGTCGCCACACTCACCGGCGACTCCACGTTCTGGTCGCGGCCCCAACTGACCTGGACCGACAAGGGCGTCACGGCGGGAGCCGGCCACAGCTACCGGGTGACGGCCACGGACGCGGCGGGCAACACCGGCGCGCTGTCCGCCTCGGTGTCGGCGAGCGGCGTGACGAAGGCCGACGCCTACGCCGCCGCCGTCCTCGGTGACGGCGCACGGCTCTACTGGCGCTACACGGACGCCTATCCGGGTCTCGCCGCCGACACCAGCACCGCGAACAGCAACGGCGTCCACGTCGGCGGACCCGCCCTGCGCCAGTCGCCCGGCGCGGTCCCCGGCTCCACCGCGATCGGCCTGAACGGCACCAGCCAGTGGGTCTACAGCGACCGCCGCTTCGCACAGCCGGCCGCGTACAGCATGGAGACCTGGTTCAAGACGTCCACCACCACCGGCGGCCTGCTCACCGGCTTCGGCGACAACACCGCCAAGGCGAGCGCCGTGTACGACAAGCAGGTGTGGATGAACAACGGCGGGCGGGTGGTGTTCGGAGTGAACTCCGGCGGCTGGAAGACACTGACCAGCGGGGCCGCGCTCAACAACAACGCCTGGCACCACATGGTCGCCACGCAGAGCGCGAACGGCATGGCGCTGTACATCGACGGCAAGCTCCAGGCGAGCAACACCGTCGCGGCCAGCCGCGCCTACTCCGGTTACTGGCACGCCGGTTACGACAACCTGCGCGGCGTGCCCGGCGCTCCCACGTCCTACTGGTTCAAGGGCCAGCTCGACGAGACGGCCGTCTACCCAGCCGCGCTCACGGCGGCGAAGGCCGCCGGCCACTACAACCTGCACTGAGCAACACCGCCGGGGCCGCCCGGTGTTCACCGGGCGGCCCCAACAGGTCCGGCCTAGGCGGGCGTTGGGGTCAGGAGCGGGGCTCCAGCACCTCCAGGGCGCCGGTCTCGGTGTCGTAGCTGCGCACGGTCGTGAGCCAGACCGGCAGCGGCGGCGCCGGCAACAGCCCGGAGACCCGCCGGCCGGCGAAAGCACCGGCCCGCCGGGTCCGGCCGAGTGTGACGTGCGGGGTCCAACGAGCCGGTTCGTGGAAGGGGTTGAGGGTGCCGGGCGGACTGTCCGAGGCGACGGCCTCCCACACCCGGCGGTGCAGGCCCGCCAGCACCGGGTCGAGTTCCAGCGCCCAGGCCAGCACCGACGTGGGCCGCTCGAAACGGACGACGCCGGTGAACCGCACCGGCAGCGGCAGCGCGGCGGCCACCTCCGCCAGCTCCCAGCGGATCGGGGCGGTCAGCTCCGCACAGGTCGCCAGCGTGAGGTGCGGGCTGTTGGTCGGCGACCGGTGGCGCGCCTGACTGGGCAGCCCCGCCTCCGCCAGCCGCCGCCAGGCCTCCCGGACACACAGGTCCGCCGTCTCGTCCAGCAACAGCTCGACCGTACGCACCGCCGCAGCCTACCGGCGCCCGCCCGCGAACCGGCGGCACGCCGGGCCCACCGGACGCGGCGGGCGCCCGGTCAGCCCGCGGGCGCCCAGGCCGACGCGCCGAGGGTGTTCTCCGGACCGATGTCCAGCGGGTCCGCCAACGGTACGGTGACGGGCCGCCGCCCCTTTTGCGGCGCCACCCGCAGATACGCGCCCCGCTCGGCCGCCATCCGCCAGTACAGCCCCGCCCGGGCGCTCTGACCCGGCCGGAGCGTGAAGGCCTTCGGTCCCGGGTCGGCGGGCGCCATGGGCACCTCGTCCGTCCCCCGCACCACCCGTACACCGCCGATCGGCTCACCCCGCGGGCCGAGGACGGCGGCGACCTCCGGGTAACCGTCCACCTCGTACGCCCGCTTGCCGCAGTTGGTGAGCGTGAGCGTCATGGCGCGCAGCCCCATCGCCGCGTCGACGGGCCCCGCCTCGAACCGCACCCCCGACGCCGGGCATCCGCTGCCCTGCTGTCCCGGCACCGCGCCGGACGGAGACGGCGGCGCCGAGGAGGGAAGCACGGGCGGCTCGATACGCAGCGGCCCCGACCCGTCCGTCCGCACGGCACCCGGCACCGGAACCTCCGTACGTCCCGGGTCGCGCTCACGGTCCAGCTCGGCGGAGAGCCCGCACCCGCTCGTGACGGTCATCACCACACAGGCGACGACGACCGGGCGTACCCACCCGCCCCTCGGGCGTATCGCGATCATCGGCCGATCATGGCACGGACACCCACCGGACGAGCCCACTCCACTCGACGGAACGCGGCCGGGCGGCCGACTCCCTTACAGGAACGCCCAGTTAGGGGATGGTACGGGAAGAACTTCCCCCCTCGGGGCCGTCTTCGTCCGACGCGATCCACACATCGCGAGCACCGAGCCCCATAAGCGACGAAATGCGCCTTCCGTTCCTCAACCGGCCGTCGAGGGACGGCCGCTGTCACCGCGCGGGCACGGAGCGAGTTGGCACTTCCCCACCACAGGGACACGTGTGACACTGTCGTTCCGTCCGCTGTGCGGACCCCCTCCGCACCCGTCCCCCACGAGAAGTGCGCCTTGCGTTCTCTTCCCCTGCCGCTCGCGCTCACCGCGCGTCTGCTGCCCGTCGCCGTGCTCGCCGCCGCGGGCTGGGCCCTCGCCTCGGACCCGTTCACCGCGGCGCCCACCGCCGAGCACAAGCCGGCCCGGGACCAGCCCGCCGGCGCGCCCTCGGCGCCGTCCACCGCGGCCCCCGCCAGGAAGACCTACACGGCGTCCCCGGCCCCCTGCGCCGCCATCCCCGTCGCCTCGGTCAAAGCCCTGGTACCGGGAGCCAAGACCGCCGGCCAGGAGATCGCCTCGACCGACAAGTCCCTGCGCCGCACCTGCTCGTGGAACGCGCTGAAAGGCTTCGACTACCGCTGGCTCGACGTCTCCTACGAGATCAAGGACTCGGACGCGGCGGCGGCGAAGGCCTACCAGGCCCGCGTCGACGACAAGAGCGGCGGCGGAGCGGTCCCCGGACTCGGCGACTCCGCGTACTCCGTCGTCAACCTCACCACCGAGGACAAGCAGGAGACCCGCGAGGGCGTCGTGATCGCCCAGGTCTCCAACGCCCTGGTGGTCGTCACCTACAACGGCAGCGACTTCGAGACCAAGAAGGCGCCCGGCACCGACGAGATCAACAAGGGCGCCATCAAGGCGGCCAAGGACGCGGTGAACACCCTGAAGGGCGGCCAGAAGGCCTGACCGCCCTTTGGGCATCACGCTCGCGCGGCCGTCCGGTCCTTCCCGGACAGCAGCGTCAGCACCAGATACAGCACCAACGACGTGCCGAGCCCGACCGCCCAGCCGTAGTCGGCCAGCGGCTTCAGCGCCCCGATCGGCCGGCCGTCGACCAGCGGATGGAAGTCCGCCCCGCCCACCGCGAGCACGCCCCCGACGAGGAACGCGACCACGGCACGCCAGTTCCAGCCGCCGTCGTACCAGTAGCGGCCCCCCGCGCGGTACAGGTCGGCGAGATCGAGCCGGGTCCGGCGCAGAATCCAGTAGTCCGCGATGAGGATGCCGGCGACCGTCCCCAGCAGACCGCCCACCAGACCGAGCCAGGTGAAGATGTAGCCCTGCGGGTCGGCGTACAGCTTCCACGGGAAGATCAGCACCCCGAGGACGCAGGTGGCGAGCGCGCCCATACGGAAACTGATCTTCCGCGGGGCGATGTTGGAGAAGTCGAACGCCGGCGAGACCAGGTTGGCCGCGATGTTCACCGACAGCGTCGCGACCAGCACGGTCACCAGGGCGAACAACAGACCGGCCACGTTGTCCGTCTTGGCGGCCAGTTGCACCGGGTCCCAGACCGCCTCCCCGTACACCGCCTGCGAGCCCGAGGTCACCATGACCGACAGGAACGCGAACAACGTCATCGTGGTGGGCAGACCGAGCGCCTGTCCCCAGGTCTGCGCCCGCTGGCTCTTGCCGTACCGGGTGAAGTCGGGGATGTTCAGCGACAGCGTGGACCAGAAGCCGATCATGCCCATCAGCGACGGCCAGAACAGCTTCCAGAAGTCCTCGCCCCAGCCCAGCTTGGACGGCTGGTCGAGCAGCGGCCCGAAACCGCCGGCCTTGCTGCTCATCCACCACAGCATCACGCCGGCGCCGACGAGGACGAAGGGCGCGGCCCAGTTCTCGAAGCGGCGGATCGTCTCCATGCCCCGGTAGATGATGGCGAGTTGCAGCATCCAGAAGAGGACGAAGGACAGCCACATGGTCCAGGCGTGTCCGCCGACCTGCGAGGCGTCGCGCCATCCGTCCCCGAGCAGCTTGCCGGCGAGGAAGTAGATCGCCTCGCCCCCGATCCAGGTCTGGATACCGAACCAGCCGCACGCCACCAACGCCCGCACGACCGCGGGAAGATTGGCCCCGCGGACCCCGAAGGAGGCCCGGGCGAAGACAGGGAACGGGATACCATACTTGGGTCCCGCGTGCCCTGTGAGGAGCATCGGGACCAGCACGATCAGATTGGCGAGGGCGATCGTGAGGACGGCCTGCTTCCAGTCCATGCCGACGGCTATCAGACCCGAGGCGAGCGTCCAGGAAGCGGTGTTGTGCGCCATGCCGACCCAGAGGGCGGCAAAATTGTAGGTGGTCCAGGTCCGCTTTTCGACCGGGACCGGCAGCAGATCCTCGTTCGCGTAGGGGCCGCTCGGCGCGGGCGCGCCGGGGGCGATCTCCACGCGGCCGTCGGGGAGCGTGACGTGTCCGGAGGCGGACGGGCTGTCCGGGGGAACCGTCTCTGTCATGGGCAGGCCAATCGATGAGGAGTGTCGGGAGAGGCCGTGCGGGGGCGTTCTGCGGGGGGTGTGCGGGAGCGCGGGGGCGGGGGTGGGGTGCGGCGCCCTCTCGCGCCCTCCCCGTTTCAGGCCGACGGGGGGGAAACAGGAGGGGGCCGGGACGCTGGTCATCCGGGCCGATCGCTGTCAGATGACGACTGACAGCTTTCAGCTGACAGATTTCAGATAACAGATGACAGATTTCAATTACTGTCCGTTGACACCCGGGATGACCTTCGCGCCATAAGCGTCGATCGTCGACTCCTGGGCGTCGTGCATGTCGTACACCGCGAACTGGTCGACGCCCAGTTCGCGCAGCGCGTTCAGCTTCTCGATGTGCCGTTCGGGCGGCCCGATCAGGCAGAAGCGGTCCACGATCTCGTCGGGGACGAACGCGGTGTCGGGGTTGTCGGCGCGTCCGTGGTGCGCGTAGTCGTAGCCCTCGCGCGCCTTGATGTAGTCGGTGAGTTCATCAGGGACAGCCCCCGTGTGCTCACCATACTTTGATACCAGGTCAGCGACATGGTTGCCGACCATTCCCCCGAACCAGCGGCACTGGTCGCGGGCGTGGGCGAGCGCCTCGGGTGAGTCGTCCGCGGTGATGTAGGCGGGGGCGGCGACGCAGATCGTCACGTCGGCGGGGTCGCGGCCGGCGGCGGTGGCGGCGTCTTTGACGGCCTTGACCATGTACTCGGTGAGGTAGAGGTCGGCTAGCTGGAGGATGAAGCCGTCGGCTTCCTCGCCGGTCATTTTGAGGGCTTTGGGGCCGTAGGCGGCCATCCAGACGGGTAGTTCGGCGCCGGGTCCGACCCAGGGGAACTTGACGACGGCGCCGCCGAGGTCGGCCTGCTCGCCGCGGGCGAGGGCGCGGATGACCTTCATGGCCTCGCTGATGCGGGCGAGGGTGTTGGGTTTGCGGCCGGCGACGCGCATGGCGGAGTCGCCGCGGCCGATGCCGCAGATCGTGCGGTTGCCGTACATGTCGTTGAGGGTGGCGAAGGTGGAGGCGGTGACTTCCCAGGTGCGGGTGCCGGGGTTGGTGACCATCGGTCCGACGGTCAGTTTCTCGGTCTGGGCGAGGATCTGGCTGTAGATGACGAAGGGTTCCTGCCACAGGATGGCCGAGTCGAAGGTCCAGCCGTGGGTGAAGCCGTTGGTCTCGGCGCGCCGCATCAGGTCGATGACGCGGGAGGCCGGGGGGTCTGTCTGCAGGACGAGTCCGAAGTCCATGGCGCCGCTCCTGGTCTCTCAGAGAAGGTACTGACAGGTGGAGCGGGGTGTGTAGACGCCGTGGCCGGCGCGGCCGGTGAACTCCCGCTCGGTGATGACGGGTTCGCCGCGTGAGAGCACGGTGCGGACCTGGCCGGTGACGCGTTTGCCCTCGTAGGCGGAGTAGTCGACGTTCATGTGGTGGGTCTCGACGGACATGGTCTGTTCGGCGTGGGGGTCGTAGATGACGATGTCGGCGTCGGCGCCCGGGGCGATGGTGCCCTTCTTCGGGTAGAGGCCGAACATGCGGGCGGGGGTGGCGCAGGCGATCTCGATCCAGCGGCGGCGGGTGATGTGGCCGTCGACCACGGCCTGGTGGAGGAGGTCCATGCGGTTCTCGACTCCGGGAAGGCCGTTGGGGATTTTGGAGAAGTCGCCGCGGCCGAGTTCCTTCTGGCCGGTGAAGCAGAAGGGGCAGTGGTCGGTGGAGACGACCTGGAGGTCGTTGGTGCGCAGTCCGCGCCAGAGGGCGGTTTGGTGTTCCTTGGGGCGCAGGGGGGTGCTGCAGACGTATTTGGCGCCTTCGAAGTCGGGTTCGGCGAGGTTGTCGGTCGAGAGGAAGAGGTATTGGGGGCAGGTTTCGCCGAAGACGTTGAGGCCTTCGTCGCGGGCGCGGGCGATCTCGGTGAGGGCTTCGGTGGCGGAGACGTGGACGACGTAGAGAGGTGCTCCGGCGACCTGGGCGAGTTTGATGGCGCGGTGGGTGGCTTCGGCTTCGAGGAGGGCTTTGCGTACTTCGCCGTGGTGGCGGGGGTCGGTTTCGCCGCGGGCGATGGCTTGTTCGACGAGGACGTCGATGGCGATGCCGTTCTCGGCGTGCATCATGATGAGTCCGCCGTTGTCGGCGGAGCGTTGCATGGCGCGCAGGATCTGGCCGTCGTCGCTGTAGAAGACGCCGGGGTAGGCCATGAACTGTTTGAAGGAGGTGACTCCTTCCTGGACGAGCAGGTCCATTTCTTTGAGGGTGTGGTCGTTGACGTCGGAGACGATCATGTGGAAGCCGTAGTCGATGGCGCAGTTGCCGTCGGCTTTGGCGTTCCAGGTGTCGAGTCCTTCGCGCAGGGTGTGGCCGACGCTCTGGACGGCGAAGTCGATGATGGTGGTGGTGCCTCCCCAGGCGGCGGCGCGGGTGCCGGTCTCGAAGGTGTCGGAGGCGAAGGTGCCGCCGAAGGGGAGTTCCATGTGGGTGTGGGCGTCGACGCCGCCTGGGATGACGTACTTGCCGGTGGCGTCGAGGGTGTGGTCGGCGGTCCAGGTTTGTGCGGTGGGGGTGCCGGTGGCGGCGAGGGCGGCGATGCGGCCGTCCTCGATCAGGACGTCGGCGTGGATCTCGTCGGATGCGGTGATGACGAGGCCGCCACGGATGACGGTTCGGCTCATGCTCCCTCTCCTTCCGGTGGTGGGTGCGTTCGGCCGGTGTCGTGGGTGCTGTTGGGGTGGGTGTTACTGGGCTGCTCTGAGGGCGTGTTCGAGGATGGCGGCGCCCTCTTCGGCTTCGGCGACGGTGAGGGTGAGGGGTGGTGCGATGCGCAGGACGCTGGTGTTGTGGCCGCCGCCCTTGCCGATGAGGAGGCCTTCGCGGCGGGCTGTTTCGAGGATGGCGGCGGCTGCCTGCGGGTTGGCCTGGTCGGTGCCGGGTTTGACGAGTTCGATGCCGATCATGAGGCCTCGGCCGCGGACTTCGCGTACGCCGTCGAGTTGGGCGGTGATGGCGCGGAGTCGTTCGATGAGGAGGCCGCCGACGCGGCGGGCGTTGCCCTGGAGGTCGTGTTCGAGGAGGTAGGTGAGGTTGGCGAGTCCGGCTGCCATGGTGACGGGTGAACCGCCGAAGGTGGAGATGGAGTTGGCGTCGAGGGTGTTCATGATTTCGGCGCGGGCGACGACGCCGCCGATGGACATTCCGTTGCCGATGCCTTTGGCGAAGGTGAGGATGTCGGGTGGTCCGGAGGCGGCGTGGGCCTGCCAGCCCCAGAAGTGTTCGCCGGTGCGTCCCCAGCCGGTCTGGACCTCGTCGGCGATCCACAGGATGCCGCGGGGCTGGAGGATGTCGCGGAAGGCGGCGTAGAGGCCGTCGGGTGGTGCGGTGAAGCCGCCGACGCCTTGTACGGGTTCGGCGATGAGGGCGGCGGGGTTGCGGGTGTGTCCGAGGAGGTCTTGGAGGTCGTCGACGCAGGCTTTGATGAAGGCGGTGTCGTCGAGGTGGGCGTAGGGGCCCCGGGTGCGGACGCCGCCGTGTACGTAGAGGGTCTGGAGGGGGGAGAGGGAGGTGGGTGACCAGCTGGTGTTGCCGGTGATGCCGATGGAGCTGAAGGAGCGGCCGTGGTAGCTGTTGCGCATGGCCAGGATCTGGTTGCTCTGGCGGTGGGTGGTGGCGAGGAGGAGGGCGGTGTCGTTGGCTTCGGTGCCCGAGGTGGTGAAGAAGACGCGGGCGTCGGGGATGCCGGAGAGCTGGGCGACGCGTTCGGCGAGGTCGACCATGGGGCGGTTGAGGTAGAGGGTGGAGGTGTGGATGATGCGGCCGGCTTGTTCGCTGACGGCTTTGGTGACTTCGGGGAGGGCGTGGGCGGTCATGGTGGTGAGGATGCCGCCGAAGAAGTCGAGGTATTTGTTGCCGTCGGCGTCCCAGACGTGTCGTCCTTCGCCGTGGGTGATCTCCAGGGGTGTGTCGTAGTAGAGCGTGAGCCAGTCGGGGAGGACGGCCTTGTGGCGTGCGTGGAGGTCGGTCACGGCCGCACCAGGCCTTCGT
The DNA here is from genome assembly GCF_040703595.1 of Streptomyces sp. NPDC007084. Lineage (NCBI taxonomy): Bacteria > Bacillati > Actinomycetota > Actinomycetes > Kitasatosporales > Streptomycetaceae > Streptomyces > Streptomyces sp. NPDC007084. The sequence goes on along the minus strand of NZ_JBEYFY010000016.1, from coordinate 122,826 downwards.
AGGCGTCGGGGCGGCGGTCGCGGTAGAAGGCCCATTGCTGGCGGACTTCTTCGATGAGGTCGAAGTCGAGGTCGCGGACGAGGAGTTCCTCGGTCTTGTCGTCGGCGGCGTCGCCTACGAGCTGGCCGCGGGGGTCGACGAAGTAGGAGGTGCCGTAGAAGTCGTTGTCGCCGTACTCCTCTTGGCCGACGCGGTTGATGGCGGCGATGAAGTATTCGTTGGCGACGGCGGCGGCGGGTTGTTCGAGTTGCCAGAGGTGGGCGGAGAGGCCGCGGGAGGTGGCGGAGGGGTTGTAGACGAGCTGGGCTCCGCCGAGGCCGAGTTGGCGCCAGCCTTCGGGGAAGTGGCGGTCGTAGCAGATGTAGACGCCGACTTTGCCGACGGCGGTGTCGAAGACGGGCCAGCCGAGGTTGCCGGGCTTGAAGTAGTACTTCTCCCAGAAGCCTTTGACCTGGGGGATGTGGTGTTTGCGGTATTTACCCAGGTAGGTGCCGTCGGCGTCGATCACGGCGGCGGTGTTGTAGTAGAAGCCGCTCTGTTCGACTTCGAACACGGGGACGATGATGACCATGCCGGTTTCCCGGGCGAGGTCTCGCATGCGGGTGACGGTGGGGCCGTCGGGGACGGGTTCGGCCCAGTTGTAGTGCTCGGGTTCCTGGACCTGGCAGAAGTAGGGGGCGTTGAAGACTTCCTGGAATCCGATGACTTGGGCACCTTGCCGGGCGGCCTCGCGGGCGTGTTCCTCGTGCTTGGTGATCATGGATTCGGTGTCGCCGGTCCAGGTGGCCTGGACGAGGGCGGCGCGTACGACGTTGACCATGAGGTGCTCCTTCGACGGGACGTCAGAGAGCTTCTACGCCCGTAGACAAAGGCGGTAGAGGCTCGAAGGTAAGCCCCCCGGACGGCCTTGCCAAGACCGTCGTCGTTACCCCGCCGAGTCGATCACGTTTCCCACTCCCCCGGGTGAAGGACGTGGCCGGTGACCCGGGCGATGGGGCCGATCGGTGGATGGCGCGGGTGATCGTGGCCGTGGCCGGGGGTGGCGGGTGGGCGGTCGTGTCGGGGACGGGGGTCAGGTGGTGAGGCCGGCGACGCGCAGGGCGTGGACGAGGTCCCAGTGGCGTTCGTCGGAGACGGTGCGGGCGGCTTCGAGGAGAAGGGGGACGAGGCGTTGGGGGTCGGGCTGGGCGCTGCGGGCGGCTTCCTCGGGGGTGCGGACGCGGACGTAGGCGCCGAGGAGGGCGTGGATCTCGCGGTGGCGGCCTTGGCCCGCGAGGTCGAGGACGGCGGTGCCGATCTCGGGGGCGGGCCGGGCGACGCCCTGGCGGAGCATCTGCTGTCCGTCGCCGGTGCGCCCGGCGGCGGTGAGCGCGTCGGCGGCGGCGACGAGCCGGTCCGCGGGCAGTGAGGCGGCCTCCCACAGGAGGGTGGCCCAGTCGGCGTCGAGTCCGTGGCGGTGGAGTTCGGCGGCGAGGTGGGGGAGGCGGGCGGCGGGCCAGTGGGCGGCTTCGACGAGCAGCGCGTGCGCTTCTCCGCTGCGGCCTTCGGCGCGGAGCCGGGTCAGGGCGGTGACGGTGTCCGCGGTGTGCCGCCGGTCGTCGTCGTCGGGCGGGGCGGCCTGCGGGCCGGCCGGTGCGGCCTCTTCGGCGGCTCCGGCGAAGCGCGCGCCCCGGGGGGTGCGGCGGCCGGGCGCGGGCTGGACGGGGAGGCTGGGAAGGGCCTCCGGTACGGGGGTGGGGCCGGTGTCGGGTTCGGTCAGGCCGGCGAAGCGGGCGCTGCCGCGGGTGCGGCGCTTGGAGCGTTTGGGGGCGGGTGCGGGGGCCGGTGCGGTGGGCTGGTCGGGGTCGGTCGGCTCGAACAGGTCCTGGGTGGGGGCGGGTTGGGGGTGGTCGCCGGATGCTGAGGTGGTGTCGTCGGGGTGCCCGGTCGGGCCGGATGCGGGCTGCTGCTGGTGGCCGGGGGCGTGGTCGGCGGGTAGGGACCTGGGGCCGCCTTGGACGGGGACTCTGGGGTGGGAGCCGGTTGCGGCGTCCGGGGAGGACGGGGTGGCGTGGCGGTCCGCGTACGGGTCGGGGTGGGGGGTCCAGGTCGCGGCGTCCCGGGTGTCCCCGGCGTCCGTTGCGGGCGTGCCGTGGAGCGGCGGGATGCGTGCTGGGGTTCGCTCGGTGCGCAGGCGGTCCAGCCGGTCGATGCGGTGGCGCAGTTCGGCGCAGCGGGCGGTGGCGCGTTCGTGGTCGTCCTGGGCCCAGGCGAGGTCGAGGCGGATGGCCTCGGCCTGTTGGCGGGTGCCGGCGGTGGACAGCAGGCGGCCGAGTTCGGCTTGGCGCTCGGCGGCGTAGCGCTGTTCGCGGAGCATGACGTCGAGCCGGTCGCCGAGGGCGTCCCGGCCGCCGGGGCGGGCGTCGTGGGCGGCGAGCGAGGCGTGGTGGAGGGCGCGGGCGCGGTCGGTCTCGTGGGCGGCGACGCGGTCGCCGTATGCGACGAGGAGGTCTTGGAGGAGTGCTTCCACGACGTCCCAGGGGGGTACTTCCCAGCCGTCGAGGCAGGCGCGCATGCCCTCGGGGTCGCGTTGCCAGAAGACCCCGCACCAGCCGCCGCCCTGGTCGAGCCGGTCCATCAGCTCGTTCAGATAGCGAGCGAACTCCCGTACCTGTCCAGGGAGTTGTTCTACCGTCATCACCCAACTCCCGCCCGAATGGAGTGCCCCGGTCCGGTAGAAAACACCAGCCGTGTTACGGATCGGCTACGGGGAGTTTTCGGCGCGGGCGCAGTGCCCTCAGGGATGGATCACATCGGCGCGCTCCGTGCGGGCGCGCCGGGTGAGTGGTGACCCTACTCCCCTGCCCTGTCGGCGTGTTGGGGGTCGGGCAGGTCTACGGGCAGGGGCGGCGGACGCGGCGAAAGCAGCCGCCTCACCAGGGGGCGGGCGCGTCAGGGGGCGGGGGTGAGGGCGCAGCGCGCCACGAGGTCGTCCATCGAGAGGCCGAGGGCCCGGGCCAGGGCGGCGACCGTGAAGAACGCGGGCGTGGGGGCCCGGCCGGTCTCGATCTTGCGCAGGGTCTCGGCGGAGATGCCCGCGACCGCCGCGACCTCGACCATGCTGCGGCCGTCACGGGCCTCACGCAGCAGACGGCCGAGCCGCTCACCGCGCTCGCGCTCTTCGGGGGTCAGGGGGGTGCGCACCATGGGGTCATTCTAATACCGGTATATTAATTGGCGCGGTGGATGGCCCCGGGCACAGCGGGCCGGGGCCCCGAGGGGGGCCGGCCCCCGGGCGACCCTCACCCCAGAGTGAGCGGACCGAAGGCCGCCAAGAGGCCGCCGAAGGCCACGGCGCAGACGGCCCTCACCTCCACGGGTGACCCTCGACCCCGAGGCACCGCCCGCCCCGGCCCCCACACTCCCCTACGGCACCGGCCGCACCACCATCGCCGAACCGCCGCCCCGCCGTACCTTCTCCGCCGCGGCCAGCCACCTGCCGTCCGGGAGGCGCTGGACGCCGGTCGCGGCGCCGATCTCGGGGTTGAGTTTGAAGGAGTGCCCGATGGCTTCGAGCCGGGCCCTCAACGGGCTGTCGTACAGGGCGGGTTCGAGTTCTGTCTGGGCGGCGTTGCGCTGGCTGGCGCGGGGCGCGGCGATCGCGTCGACCAGCGGGAGGCCCCGGTCGACGAACTCGGTCAGGGTCTGCAGGACGGTGGTGATGATGGTGGCGCCGCCGGGTGAGCCGAGGGCCACGACGGGCCGGCTGTGGCGGTCGAGGACGATGGTCGGGGAGATCGAGGAGCGGGGCCGCTTGCCCGGGCCGGGCAGGTTCGGGTCGTGGACGTCGGGACTGGCCGGCGCGAAGGAGAAGTCGGTCAGTTCGTTGTTGAGGAGGAATCCGCGTCCGGGGACGGTGATGCCGCTGCCGCCGGTCTGCTCGATGGTCAGCGTGTAGGAGACGACGTTGCCCCACTTGTCGGCGACCGTCAGGTGGGTGGTGTTCTCGCCCTCGTACGTCGTCGGCGCGGCCTTCCCCCGGGTGGCGCAGGCGGCGGGCCGGCTCGGGTCGCCCGGGGCGAGGGGGCTCGTCAGTACGGCGTCGTCCTTGATGAGGCAGGCGCGGGAGTCGGCGTACTTCTGCGAGAGCAGGCCTTCGGTGGGGACGTTCTCGAAGGCCGGGTCGCCCACCCAGCGGCCCCGGTCGGCGAAGGCGACACGGCTCGCTTCGATGAAGCGGTGCAGGTAGCGCGCCTCGCTCGCCTTCGCGAGGTCGGTGTTCTCCAGGATGTTGAGGGCCTCGCCGACGGTGGTGCCGCCGGAGGAGGAGGGGGCGATGGAGTAGACGTTCAGGCCGCGGTACGAGGTGCGGGTGGGCGCCTGGCGTTTGGCCGTGTACGCCGCGAGGTCCCGGGTGGACAGTTTGCCGGGGCGGGCGTTGTAGCCGGACGCCGGGTCCACGGGCGGCTTGTTGACGGTGGCGACGATGTCCCGGGCCAGCGAGCCGTGGTAGACGGCGCCCATTCCCTTCTTCCCCAACTCCGCGTAGGTGCGGGCCAGATCGGGGTTCTTGAAGGTGGAGCCGACGGCCGGGGGCGCGCCGCCGGGCAGGAACAGGCGGGCGGTGGCGGGGAAGTTGGCGAAGCGGGCCTGGTTGGCCTCGGTCTGCGAGCGGAAGGTGTCGTCGACGGTGAACCCGTCACGGGCCAGCCGTTCGGCGGGCTTGAGGACGCTGCCCAGCCGCTTGCTGCCCCAGGTGTCCAGCGCGGTCTGCCAGGTGGCGGGGGTGCCGGGCGTGCCGACGCTCAGGCCGCTGGTGACGGCGTCGGCGAAGGCGAGGGGCTTGCCGTCCTCCAGGAACAGTCCGGAGTCGGCGGTCAGGGGTGCGGTCTCCCGCCCGTCGATCGTGTGCACCGTACGGGACTTGGCGTCGTAGTAGACGAAGTAGCCGCCTCCGCCGATGCCGGAGGAGTAGGGCTCGGTGACGCCGAGGGCCGCCGCCGTGGCGACGGCCGCGTCCACCGCGTTGCCGCCTTGCCTGAGCACCTCGATGCCGGCGGCGGAGGCGTCCTGGTCGACGCTGGCGACGGCGCCGCCGTAGCCGACCGCGACGGGCGCCTTGGCGCCGGCCGTTCTCGCGGGGCCGGCGCCGGCCGGTGGGCCGGAGGGCGCGGTGGGGGGTGCGGCCGCTCCGACCGTCAGCACCGTGGCCGATACCGCCAGGACCGCCAGATTCCGCGCAACAAGGCTACGCATTCGTACCTCCAGTCGACAACCGTCCACGCAGCGTAACGTCGATGCCATGCTCGCGTCAGGATCCCCTCGAACGTGTTTCCGTGGGACCGCTACCATGCGCGCCCATGACTGACGACGTGCGCAACATCGTCCTCGGCGTCCTGGCGGCCGGCATCAGTGCCGCGCTCGGCTGGCTCGCCCGTACCTATCTGTGGAAGCGCAGACTCCGGCGCAAGCAGGCGTTCTTCGGGCTGCCCGACAACTCCGAGTCGCTGCTGGTGGTCAACCGTGAGGCGGGCGGGCCCGAACTCACGGTGATGCGGCACGACGTGTTCGCGCTGCTGGAACTGTCCGCGCTGATCAAGGACTGCGGGGCGCACGCCCAGGTCATCGCGCACGACGCCACTCAGCAGGGTTTCGGGGAGCGGACGGAGTTCTGCGTGGGCGGCCCGTCGTCGAACCGGCGGATGGCCGCGCACCTCCAGTCACTGCTGCCCGGCATACGGGTCAACGTGGACCCCGAGCCGGGTCCCGACCGGGGCGCGTTCCAGATCGGCGGCGAGCGGTTCCGACTGGAGTCGGGAAGGGCCGAGTACGTGATCCTCGCCCGGCTCACCGCGGGTCAGAGCCGGGACGTGAGACCGGTGTTCCTGTTCTGCGGGCAGCGGGCGATCACCAATCAGGCGGCGACCCGCTATCTCGCCCGCAACCACGCGCGACTGGCCCGCAAGCACGGCGGCAACAGCTTCGTGCTGCTGCTGAAGGTGGTGAACTCGCAGGCGTACGGTCCCGACGTGGTCGAGGTGGTCGCGGACGTCACCCGCGCCGCCCAGGCCCCCCTCCCGGCCCCGGCCCCCAGCGAGCCCACCGCACCCGCCACCGCCGAATAGGCCGCGCCGACTTCGGCGCCCGGCGCGGCCGAGCAGGTCGACTTCGACACCTCATGCCCCCGCACAGACGGGCGAGGCCCGGGCCGGAGGAAATGAACTCTTCAACAATCGTTACTCGCGCGTAACTTACCGACGGGTTACCCCGGGTAAGCCCACGAGGTTACCGTCGGGTCACTTTGCACTGACCAGTGAGGAGTGACCCGTGGGACACGGTCGTAACGCTCTGCGCACATCCGCCGTCGGTGCCGTCTCCGCGACGCTGATCGCCGCCGCCGGCCTCGGAATGGCCCCCACCGCCCAGGCCGCGGGCGGCACGAACGGCATCCGGTTCGTCGACATCGCCGGAGACGGCGGAACTCCCCTGAAGGCCAACGTCGTCACCCCGGCGGACGCCGACGGCAGCCGCGCCTACCCGCTCATCGTGCTGCCCACGAGCTGGGGACTGCCGCAGATCGAGTACCTGGCGCAGGCCCGGAAACTCGCGAACAGCGGCTACGTGGTGGTCAGTTACAACGCCCGGGGCTTCTGGCAGTCCGGCGGCCGGATCGAGGTCGCGGGGCCGCCCGACATCGCCGACGCCTCCAAGGTGATCGACTGGGCACTCGCCAACACCCCCGCCGATCCGGCCAGGATCGGCATGGCGGGCGTCTCGTACGGCGCCGGGATCAGCCTGCTCGCCGCCGCGCACGACAAGCGCGTCAAAGCGGTCGCGGCGCTCAGCGGCTGGGCCGACCTGATCGACTCGATCTACTCCAACCGCACCCAGCACGCCCAGGCCGCCGCCCTGCTGGACGGCGCCGGCTACCTCACCGGCCGCCCCAGCGCCGAACTCCAGCAGGTGTTCAAGGACTTCTTCGCCTCGGACCTCACCAAGGAGCAGAGCCTCATCGACTGGGGGAAGAAGCGCTCCCCCGCGACGTACGTCGACCAGCTCAACAAGAACGGCGCCGCCGTCTTCCTCGCCAACGCCTGGGGCGACACCATCTTCTCGCCCAACCAGTACGCCCGCTTCTACGAGGAACTGACCGGCCCCAAGCGGCTGGAGTTCCGGCCGGGAGACCACGCGACCGCCGAACTCACCGGTCTGCTCGGGCTGCCCAACGACGTGTGGACGGACACCGGACGCTGGTTCGACCACTACCTCAAGGGCGAGGACAACGGAGTCGACCGCGAGCAGCCGGTCCGTCTCAAGTCCCGTTCCACGGGCGGCTACGAGGGCTACCCGGACTGGAAGTCGGTCGGCGCGACCAGCCGGAAGATCGCCCTCGGCGGCACCACCACGATCCACACGAACGTCGACTCCGGCGCGGACGGCGGAGTGGTCTTCCTCTCCGGCATCCTCGACCAGCTCACCCGGACCCCGCCGGTCGCCTCGATCCCGCTGCTGCCGCGCAGATGGGCGGCGGTATGGCAGTCGGAAAAGTACGCGAGCGGCCAACAGGTGCGCGGCACCGCCCGGTTGCACACGACGGTCACCGGAACCAAGGAGAGCGGCACCCTCGTCGCGTATCTGTACGACGTGGGGCCGCTCGGCCTCGGCAAGCTGGTCGCCAACGCGCCGTACACCTTCCACGGGCGGACACCCGGCAAGCCGTTCGGTGTGGACCTGGAGTTGTCCTCCACGGCCTACGACGTTCCGGCAGGGCATCGGCTGGCCCTGGTCGTCGACACGGTGGACCCGCTCTACATCGAGCACAACCCGTCCGGCGCGCAGCTGACCTTCTCCTCGCCGGAGCACGACCCGTCGTATGTGTCGGTGCCCCTGCGCGAGCAGTGATCTCCGGCTGCCGCCGGCCGGGCCTGGCCCTGTGAGCTGCTGCTCCCCTACGGTGGCGGGGCGGTGGGGGGTACCCCACCCGGCAGCAGCGTCCCTGGTTCGGCCGGTGCCACGCCCACGGCCTCGGTCTCGGGACCGCGCCGCTCCCACCGGTTCGCCCGGGTGAGCGGCGCGCACATCCCGGTGCGGGCCGGCGAGGTCGCCGTCACCGCGGGGATGAACGCCACATCGTAGTCGAGGTTCGGCGGGTTCGGCTTCCCGGAGCGGAGTTCGGGCTTCAGGCCTCGCGGGGCGCGGGCGCCGTGGGGCCGGGCCGTCCGGGCGGCGCCCGGGTGCCGACACGGCGGCCCGCCCGGTTTCGCGCGGTGCCGGCGCGGGGGTGACGGCGGCCGCCTCCCCCGTGCCGACGGTGAGGTCGACGTCCTGCAGAACATGCAGCTCCCCGAAGTACGTGTTGACGTCGTGCAGGTCGCCCGTCGGACCGAGGTCTGCTCCGGTCCTGCACTCACCGCTGTGGCGGCCAAGGCAACCTATCGGCGCAAATCGGGACCAAAGACACGACACGCACGGGGAGCAATTAACCGTATTTGAGGCTGCATTACGACCCCCGTCACGACACTCCGCCGAGTCCCGGGGCCCGTTCACCCGGGGCGGTTACCCGCTTCCGGGAAGAGTGGCCGGCGCCGCCTGTCGTCCGTGGCGACCGCTATCCCTCGGCGGCCTCGGCGTACGTCTGGGACAGTTCGGGCACTCCCTGGACGGCCCAGTCGAGGCCGGCCTCGACGACCGTGATCTCGCGGCCCGAGGCGAGCCTGACCACCGGGCTGCCGCCGGGCCAGACGTGCCAGGACGCGCCGGGAACCGTCCGCACCACGACCGTGCCCAGATACAGGCCCGCGTCGTTACCGAGCCAGGGAAGCCCTTCCGGGTCGTCGCGCCACAGCGGAAGGAGCTGGTCGAGCGCCGCCAACGAGGCGGGGGTGTCGTCCAGTTCGAGGCCGACGGCCGCGGCCTGGGAGCGGAGCAGCTCGCACTCCGAGAGCAGTTCGGCGACGCCTTGCGGGTCGTCCTCGAAGGCGTCGGCGAGCGCCCGGTCCTGCCGCGCCGGATGGCGCCTGCGCCATTTTTCCAAGAAGGGGATGTTCATGACCGGCCTCTCCGTGGGGTGCGATCGCCTGCGGCTCCGCGTTCCCGGCGTTTCCACGAGCCTATCTTGCGGCAGTTGATCACGGAATGGGCGAATCACGGCGCCCTGGCGCCGAAGGGAGCGGCAGGGCCGGCGAGAGGTGACCATGCCCGGCGGCCGGACCGGCCGAAGGAACGGGCGCTTCCGCCAACAGGCGTGAGACGCCGCGCCGTTGACCGAGGCCGGCGGTCGGGGAGGCGCCGACCCCGAAACGTAACGGGCCCGGCGGGGCATCCGGCGCGGGGCATCCGGCGCGCGGAGTCCGCCAAGGGGCGCGCCGTCAGGAACCGGCCCGCTCCCGCCCCGCGGTGATCCCCGCGAGGATGATGTCGATGCCGGCGAGGAACTCCTCACGGTCGTCGTGGCGGCGGAGCTGCCCGGCGACACTCCGGGTGAAGGCGTACTCCTCCGGGTCCAGCTCCGCCCATTGACTCGCCGCGGCGTCGACGAACTCGGTCCGGTCGGTGCCCGGGGGCGCCGAGCGGGCGTTCTCGGCGTTCTGGCCGGCCACGCCGAGGACGTAGTTCAGCAGGACGGAGGCCGCGGTGAACCGGGCCGCCTCGGGGACGCCCAGCGCCTGGACCTGGCGTCCGGTGTGCTCGAAGACCCGCATCATCGGGGTCTGCCAGGGCGCACGGGCGAGCTGCGTACCGACCCAGGGGTGGTGGTCGATCGCGTCGAACACGCCGAGCGCCAGGGCGCGGATCGCGTCCTGCGGGGTCGGATCGCCGCCGTCCCCGCCTTCGCCGGTGCCGTCCGCGAGAGTGGCGGTGACGACGGCGTCGGTCGCGGCGGCGAGGAGTTCGGCCTTGCCGGTGACGTGCCAGTAGATGGCCCCCGGGCCGGTGGAGAGCCGCTCGGCGAGCGCGCGGAAGGTGAGCCCGCCCTCCCCCACCGTGTCGAGGAGTTCCACGGCGGCGGCGACGATGCGCTCGCGGGAGAGCGGTTCCCGCCGTCGCTCCGGGCGACACGTCCTGCCGGCTGTCATGCACCCAGCATAGGACTCGCTGGAACATCGTTCCAGCTTGACAATGAATGGAACAGCGTTCCATCCTGAGGCTATGGAACAACGTTCCATTCAAGTTCCGCGGGCTGTCCTGCCGGCGGCGGGGAGCAGGAAGGCAGAAAAGATCATGACGACTCCAGTGACGATCATCGGCGCGGGACTCGGCGGGCTGACCCTCGCCCGCGTCCTGCACGTGCACGGCATCCCGGCGACGGTCTACGAGGCCGAGGCCTCGCCGACGGCGCGTGCCCAGGGCGGCCAGCTCGACATCCACGAGGAGAACGGGCAGGTCGCCCTGAAGGCGGCGGGCCTGTTCGAGGACTTCCTCGGTCTCGTCCACGAGGGCGGCGAGGCCATCCGCGTCCTCGGCGCGGACGGAACCGTGCTGCTCGACCTGCCCGACGAGGGCACCGCGGGCCGCCCCGAGGTCCTCCGCGGCGACCTGCGGCGCCTCCTGATCGACTCGCTTCCGGCCGACTCGATCCGCTGGGGGCACAAGGTCACGGCGGTCCGCGCCCTCGGCGCGGACCGGCACGAGGTGACGTTCGCCGACGGGACGAGCGTGGAGAGCGGTCTCCTCGTCGGCGCGGACGGAGCGTGGTCGCGGGTGCGCCCGCTGCTGTCCGACGTGACACCCGAGTACGTCGGCATGTCCTACGTCGAGACCTATCTGTTCGACGGCGACACCCGCCACCCGGAGGCCGCGCGGGCGGTCGGCGGCGGTTCCCTGTTCGCGCTCGCCCCCGGCAAGGGCATCCAGGCCCACCGGGAGAGCGGCGGGACCCTGCACACGTACGTGGCACTCGCCCGGCCGCGGGAGTGGTTCGAGAAGATCGACTTCACCGACTCCGCCGCGGCAGCGGCCCGGATCGCCGAGGAGTTCGACGGCTGGGCACCGGAACTCACCGCGCTGATCACCGACGGTGAGACCCCCGCGGTCCTGCGCGTCCTCAACGCCCTTCCCGACGACCACCGCTGGGACCGGGTGCCGGGCGTGACACTGGTCGGCGACGCCGCCCACCTCGCGGCGCCGAACGGCGAGGGCGCCAACCTGGCGATGTACGACGGCGCCGAACTCGCCCGGGCCCTGATCGAACACCCCGGTGACGTCGAGGCCGCGCTCACCGCCTACGAGCGGGAGCTGTTCCCCCGCAGCGCCGAGGCCGCCGCGGACGGCGCCGAGCTGCACGCGATGCTGTTCGGCGAGGACGCGCCCCAGGGTGTCGTGCGCTTCTTCGCCAACGAGCAGCAGCCCGGTGAACCGCAGGCCGGGTGAACGGAGAGCGGCGCCGGCTCGCGTCGGCGGTCACCGGCGCCCCGCGCGCTGCCCGGCGCCCGCCCCGCCCCGGCCACCCTCGACGGGGGCGGGACGCCGTACGTTACGTACGACGTCCTGAAGACAGCCGTGAGCGTGGGTCGAGAGCGGAGGCAGTGATGAAGGCGGTGCGGTTCAGCCGGTTCGGCGGGCCTGAGGTACTGGAGATCGTGGAGCTGCCGGATCCGCGGCCGGGGCCGGGGCAGGTCCGGATCGCGGTGCGGGCGGCCGGGGTCAACGCGAGCGACTGGAAGAAGCGCGCGGGCCTGATGGACGAGGACCTTCCGCAGACCCTGGGATACGAAGCGGCGGGCGTGGTCGATCAACTCGGCGAGGGCGTCACGGACGTGGCGGTCGGCGACCGCGTGTACGGGTTCAGCCCCGAGGGAGCGGCGCAGGCCGAGCTGGCCGTGCTGTCGCACTACGCGCCGATCCCGCCGTCGCTGGACTTCGCCGAGGCCGCCACGCTGCCCGCCGCCGTGGAGACGGCCACCCGCGCGCTCGACCAGCTCGGCGTCGGGGCCGGCGCGGTGCTCCTGGTCAACGGCGCGTCAGGGAGCGTGGGCGGCGCCGCGGTCCAGCTCGCCGTCGAGCGCGGAGCGCGGGTCATCGGCACCGCGAGCCCCGCGAACCACGCCTACCTGCGCTCCCTGGGCGCCGAGCCCGTCGCCTACGGGGAGGGTCTGGCCGAGCGGGTCCGCGCGCTCGCCCCGGACGGTGTCGACCTCGCCCTCGACGTCGCCGGGAGCGGGGTGCTTCCCGAGCTGATCGACCTGGCCGGGGGTCCCGGGCACGTCCTCACGGTCGCCGACTTCGAGGGCGCCCGGAAGCACGGCGTGACGTTCAGCCGCGGGGACAGCGGTCGCGCCGTCCACGCGCTGAGCGACATCGGCCCGCTGATCGAGTCGGGGCGCTTCACCCCGCCGGTCGTACGCGCGTTCCCGCTCGCCGAGGTCGCCGAGGCGCACCGGGCGGGCGAGAGCGGCCGGGTGCGCGGGAAGCTCGTCCTGCTGCCCGGGTGACGCGGCCGCACGTGAGGGGCGTACGGGCACGGAAAGGGTGGTCGTAGGACCAGGGCGTCCGCCCGTACGGGCGTATGGCGCGGTACGAACGTACGGGCGCCGCTTCCTCCGCGGTTCCTCGCGGCGGGGCGACCTGGCCCGGCCTAGACGTCCAGGTCCACGACGACCGGGGCGTGGTCGGAGGCGCCCTTGCCCTTGCGCTCCTCACGGTCGACGTAGGCGTCCTTGACGGCCGTGGAGAACGCCGCGTTGCCGTAGACGAGGTCGATGCGCATGCCGCGGTTCTTCGGGAAGCCGAGCTGGCGGTAGTCCCAGTAGGTGAAGGGGTGGTCGTACTTCAGGGGGCGCGGGACCACGTCGGACAGGCCGGTCTCGCGCAGGGCGGCGAGGGCCGCGCGCTCGGCCGGGGTGACGTGGGTGAGGCCCTCGAAGGCGGCCACGTCGAAGACGTCGTCGTCGGTCGGCGCCACGTTGTAGTCGCCCAGTACCGCGAACGGGCGGCTGCCCGCGGCGTCTCCCGCCACCGCGGCTCTCAGGGCCTCGAACCACTGGAGCTTGTACGCGTAGTGCGGGTGGCCGACCTCGCGGCCGTTCGGCACGTAGACCGACCAGACGCGGACCGGGCCGCAGGTCGCCGAGATGGCGCGGGGCTCCTCGGCGCCCTCGTAGCCGGGGTCGCCGGGCAGGCCCCTGACGATGTCGGCGAGGCCTACCCGTGAGATGACCGCCACGCCGTTCCACCGGCCGGTGGCGTGCACCGCGGCCTCGTAGCCCAGCTCGCGCAGCTGCTCCGTGGGGAACTGCTCGGCGGCGATCTTGGCCTCCTGGAGGCACAGCACGTCCGTGCCGGTGCTCTCCAGCCAGGCCAGCAGCCTCGGCAGGCGGGCGGTGATCGAGTTCACGTTCCAGGTGGCGATACGCATGCCCCACAACCTACCGGGCGGGTCCGACAACGAGCCGCGACAGCCACCCGGCCCCTCACGGGAGGCGCGGGAGGGGTACCCCGGGGGGTGCTTCGGTGCCGACCGCTCCCGGGTCAGACCTCGGCCGATGTCCCGGGGGTGAGCCTCAGGTGTTCGGAGCCGCCCAGGGAGCCGATCTGGCCGTCGTAGACCGGCCGGGCCAGGTCGGTGAGGAGGGCGTCGTGGATGTCGTAGGCGCGTTGCGGCTTGACCTCGCGGACGTAGTCGATGACCTCGGAGATCTTGTTCCAGGGCGCCATCACCGGGAGCATCAGCGTCTCGACCGGGCTGCCGGGGACGGTGAACGCGTCGCCGGGGTGGAAGACGCGTCCGCCGTCGACGAGGTAGCCGACGTTGGTGATGCGCGGGATGTCCGGGTGGATGACGGCGTGCAGTTCGCCGTGCACCTGGACGTCGAAGCCGGCCGCGGTGAACGTGTCACCGTGGCCGACGGTGTGCACGCGGCCGGGGAAGGCGGCGGAGATCTGCTCCGCCACCGACCGCAGCGTCCAGATCTCGGCCGCCGGGTTGGCCTCCATGCCGGCCCGCAGCCGGTCCTCGTTGAAGTGGTCGGGATGCTCGTGCGTCACGAGGATGGCGTCCGCGCCCAGCGCGGCGTCCTCCTCGCTGAAACCGCCGGGGTCGATGACGAGCGTGCGCCCGTCCTTCTCGAGACGGACGCAGGCGTGCGACTTCTTCGTGAGCTTCATGGCTCCCATCCTGCCCCCACCCCGGTACGGAGGCCCGCCCCACCCGGAAGTTCGGGCCGCCTCACCCCGGACGTTCGGGCCGCCCCCGCCGGTGCTCGCGCGGCTCACTCCTCGGGGGTGGTCTCCTCGCGGATCACCTGCTGGGCCACCTTGAAGGCGCTGTTCGCGGCCGGCACACCGCAGTAGACCGCCGCCTGGAGGAGTACTTCCCTGATCTCGACGGGGGTGAGGCCGTTGCGCAGGGCGGCGCGGGTGTGGAAGGCCAGCTCGTCGAGGTGTCCGCCGGCCACGAGGGCGGTGAGGGTGACGCAGCTGCGGGAGCGCCGGTCGAGGCCGGGCCGGTTCCAGACCTCGCCCCAGGCGTAGCGGGTGACGAACTCCTGGAAGTCTGCGGAGAACTCGTCCGCCGAGGCCAGCGCCCGGTCCACGTGGGCGTCGCCCAGCACCTCGCGCCGTACCTTGATCCCGGCCTCGTACGGGTCGGGGCGCCCCCGGGTCTCGGGCGGGGCCGCTGCGGGGCCGATCTCGGCGAAGGGGCCGACCGGGGAGGGCGCGGCCAGGGCGGCGTGGGCGGGCGCGGACTGGATCGCCATCTGGCCGGTCGCGGAGTCGAAGGGGGCGGGCTGCCAGGCGGTGGAGAAGTGCCGTACGAGCAGGTCGGTGACGGCGGCGGGCTGCTCGACCGGTACGAGGTGGGAGGCGCCGGGGACGACGGCGAGCCGGGCGTCCGGTATCCCGGCGACCAGGGTGCGGGCCTCGGCGGGGCCGGTGACCTGGTCGTCGGAGCCGACGAGGACGAGGGTGGGAACGCCGACCCGGCCCAGCTCGGCCCGTACGTCGAAGGCGGCGAGGGCCTCGCAGGCGGCGATGTAGCAGCCGGGGTCGGTGGTGCGCACCATCTGCACGGCCCACTCGGTGATCGCGGGCTGGGCGGCGGCGAAGCCGTTGGTGAACCAGCGTTCGGGCGAGGTGCGGGCGATGGGGTCGAGGCCGTTCGAACGGACGATCACGCCGCGCTGGCGGAACTCGTCGGCGGTGCCGAAGCGCGGGGAGGCCGCGATCAGGGCGAGGGAGGCGACGCGCTCCGGGCGGCGCAGCGCCAGCTCGATACCGAGGGCGCCGCCGAAGGCGCAGCCCGCGTATCCGAAGCGCTGGACGCCGAGCTGGTCGAGGGTGGCCAGCAGCCGGCCCGCCAGCTCGGCCACCGACCCGGCCGGGTAGGCGGGGGCTCCGCCGTGCCCCGGCAGGTCGAACCGGAAGACCCGGAAGCTCTTGGCCAGCTCGGGGACCTGGCGGTCCCACATGTGCCAGGTGGTGCCCAGTGAGGGAGCCAGGATCAGAACCGGGGCGTCTTCCGGCCCGTCGAAGCGGTATTGGAGGGTGTTCGTCGGTGTCTCGCTCACCCGCCGACCCTCTCATCTGTCCCGTGCTGTCACATGGCCGGGGTAGCGGAAATGAGACATGCCCGGCCCCGGCGCGCGCGGACCAGGCCGTGGCCGGTGCTGGGTGAACCGGCCTCCAGGGGGCGCCCTGCCCCCGGCATTCTTTCGGATCTCGGTTCCGCATGTCCCGGGCCGAGAGCGGCCGTTCAGTCCTCCAGTGCCTCGGCGACGGCGGCTCGTGTACCGACACGCAGCTTGGCGAGGATGTGCTCGACGTGGGTGTCGACGGTCCGCTTCGAGATGACCAGTCGGCCGGCGATCTCACGGTTGGACAGCCCCTGCCCGACCAGCGAGGCCACCTCGAGTTCGCGAGGGGTGAGGTGTGTCGTTCCCGCCTCGTCCGCTCGGCCGGCCGGCCCGGCCGGCGGCCGGGGTGGTCTGTCGGTGTCGGCGCGGACCGCCTGGAGGACCTCGTCACCGGACATACGAGCGCCGTGCCGGTGCCAGCGTTCGAAGGCGGCGGTGCCGAGTTCGGAGCGGACGGTGGCCGTCACCGCCTCCTGGTGTTCCAGGAGCGAGGGCAGCGTGCCGATGGGGTCGCTGCCCAGCTTGCGCGCGCCCTGGGCGTAGCCGAGCAGCCACGCGGCCTGGATGTAGCGCTTGTTCGCGGCGGCGTGCCAGGACAGGCCGAGACAGCACAGGGCGGCGACGAGCACGTCTCCGATGTCGCTGATGGCTTCCAGAGCCTCCCGCAGGGCGGGAGCGCTGTCGTCCGGTCGTCCGTCGAGCCACAGGATGATGCCCTGGACGGCGAGTGTGCCGGCGTAGAGCTGGCGTTCGCCGATGTTCCCGAGGCGATCGAGGTTGGCCCGGCACCAGTCCAGAGCGCCGGCCAGGTCGCCGAGGGCGGCCTTGAGCAGCGCGCCCTCGGAGCGGGTCACGGACAGGCCCAGGAGGTCGTCGGTGTCGACGAGACGCTGATAGGCCCGCTCCCAGTCCGCGAGGCCTTCTTCGAACTCGCCGCGCAGCATGCGCATGGTTCCCAGGTTCGGTGCGGCGAGCAGTTGGACCCGCTGCTCGCCGCAGCGGACGGCGACGTCCTGTGCGCCGGCGAACTGCCGGGGGGCGTTCGTCAGGTCGCCGCTCCACACGGCGAGCATTCCGGCCATGAGCAGCCCCCAGGCGCGGGCGGCGCAGTCTTCGGGAACGGCCCGCAGGCCGCGGGTGATCCAGTGGCGCCCTTCGGACAGGGTGCCGGTCGCCCGCCAGTAGGGGGCGAACTGTGCCGCCAGCCGCAGTGCCTGGCCGGCGTGCTCCGGAGTGTCGAAGGCGTACCGCAGGGCTGCGCGGATGTCGGGGAGCTCGCTGCGGAACAGCCGGTGGAGTTCGGTCTGCCGGTCGGTGAGCAGGTGGTCCCAGAGCCCCTGTCCCAGCTCCTGGTACAGCAGGAAGTGGCGTTCGCGGGCGGCTGCGGCCTCCTTCTGTTCGGCCAGCCGTTCGGAGCCGTAGGCGCGCAGCGTGTCCAGCATGCGGTATCTGGAGTCCGCGCTTTCGCGGTGGACGATCGATTTGTCGACGAGACCGGTCAGCACGCCCAGGACGTCCGCGGCGGGGAGGGCGGGATCCGCGCAGGCGTGTTCCGCGGACGTCAGCTCGAACGGGCCGGCGAAGACCGACAGCCGCGCCCACAGCAGCCGTTCCTCGCCGGTGCACAGCTCGTACGACCAGTCGATCGCCGAACGCAGGGTCTGGTGACGTCCGGGGGCGGTGTGCCGGCGGCCGGTCAGGATCCCGAGCCGTTCCTCGGCGCGGGCCGTGAGGTGGTCCAGGGATGCGGATCTCAGTCTGACCGCGGCCAGTTCCAGGGCGAGCGGGATGCCTTCGAGGGCGTCGACGAGGGAGGAGATCCGCTCACGGTTGTGGTCGGTGACGACGAAGTCCGGGGCGGAGGTGAGGGCTCGGCGCTCGAAGAGGGTCATGGCGTCCGCCGGGGGCAGCGGACCGATCGGGACACAGCGCTCCCCCGGGACGTCGAGGGGCTGTCGGCTGGTGGCGAGCAGGCACACGTCCGTGGCCTCGCGCAGCAGCAGGTCGCACAACATGCCGCAGGCGTCGACGAGGTGCTCGCAGGTGTCCAGCACGATGAGCAGCCGGCGGTCCTGGAGGTGCCCCACGAGGGCGTCCAGCGGCGTCATCCCGGGCTGCTCCGGCAGGCCGAGGACGGCGGCGAGCGTGGCGGGGAGGAGTTCCGCGTCGCTCAGCGCGGACAGTTCCGCGAGCCAGACCCCGTCGGGGAACCGCTCCGCGAGGGAGTCCGCCGCTCGAAGCGCGACCCGGCTCTTGCCGACACCGCCCGGCCCGGTCAGGGTCACCAGCGGTGTCCTCTCCAGCGCCTCGGACACGGCGGCGACCTCTGCCGTCCGGCCGACGAAGCTGGTCCGCTCGACGGGCAGCCGCCCGCCACGGTGCTGACCGAATGCAAAGCCCATGCCCGGCTACCTCGCTGTGTGTGCCCGTTCAGTGCCGTGGCGACCACCGTAGGACATGGAACGCGGTGTCCGGTGCGGGCCGGGTCCCGCGGGGTCAGCCGAGGAGCCGGGTGATGCCCTCTTGGTGGCGGGTGACGGTGAAGTCGGGAAACCGTGCCGTGAACTTCGAGGTGTCGAAGATGTTGTCTCCACGGTAGCGCGGCAGCAGTTCCCCGACCTCTTCGAGCTGCCCGACGAAGCGGCCGCCGATCCGGAAGAAGGCGAGTGGCAGCACCGAGTACTTGACGCGGCGGCCGGTGACCTGACCGGCCACCCGGATCATCTCGGCGTAGGTGGGGCGCTGTGTGTCGACCGGCAGATGCCAGGTCTGGCCGAAGGCGTCCGGGGTGTTGCCGATCAGGGCCATGGCACGGCCGGCGTCGGGCGTCCAGATGAGCGAGCGGGCGGTCTTCGCGCTGACGGGGACGAGGGGCCGTTTGCCGGCCTTGATCCGGTCGAAGACGAGCGAATTGGTCAGGCTCTTGGTCTTTCCCGGACCGTAGAACTCCGGCGCCCGGCAGATGACGGCGTCGATCGATCCCGCGTTCATCGCGTCCAGCAGCATCGTCGCGATCCGGGCGCGGACGCGGCCCTTGCGGCCGTTGGGCTCGAAGGCGGTCGACTCGGTCTGCGGGGCGGTCGTGCCCGCGTACATGTAGGTGTTGTCGAAGAACACGAGCTTCGTGCCGTACTTCGCGCAGGCGTCGATCACGTTGCGCATCATGGCGGGGAACTGCCGTTCCCACAGCTGTGAGTCCATGGGCAGGCCCGCGGTCAGGTAGGCGGTCTGGCTGCCCTCGACGGCCCTGGCGGTGGCCTCGGCATCGGTCAGGTCCGCGCTGACGAGCTGATCGGTGTCGTGCGTCTTCGCGGGGTTGCGGCCGACCAGCCGGATGTCGTGTGTGAAGCCGCGGTACAGCTCGCGGACGAGTTCGCCGCCGATCGGGCCGCCGGCTCCCAGAACTGTCTGCATGGGTGGATCACCCCTTTGAGGTCCTTCGGGTGGCTGCTCGTTCGACGCACGGCGCGGGCGTCTTGCCGCTGCCCGAGACCCATCATTGCCACTCTCCTGCGCGCGCGCATCGGGAA
The DNA here is from genome assembly GCF_040703595.1 of Streptomyces sp. NPDC007084. Taxonomy (NCBI): domain Bacteria; kingdom Bacillati; phylum Actinomycetota; class Actinomycetes; order Kitasatosporales; family Streptomycetaceae; genus Streptomyces; species Streptomyces sp. NPDC007084. Next base: position 103,745 of record NZ_JBEYFY010000016.1, on the reverse strand, counting down.
GTGGCCGAATCCGCGTCGGCGCACGCGGGGGGCCACAAATACGTATACGTATATGCGGCGCACCCGGTTACGTATGTACGGCCCGTCCGGCGAACCGCTTCGTACGGAAATCCGCGACGGGTTTGGAGCGCGGAAATCTCCGTGCTCGGCGATCAGAACCGGATGCGGAGCAGTTACAGGCCCCCATCGGCAGCCATATCCCCTTCGACCGGCCCGAGATACACCGCGCCCGATCCTTTATACGTATACGTAGGAAAGCCGGATTCGCCGCGGCGCCGAAAACGGCGACAAACCGGCTCCGAATGGAATCCATTGTGCCGAGTTGCGCTTGACAGACGACGAGCGAAACGATGGAAGACCAGGGAACTCCCGTCCCCGAGATCCCCGGGCAGCGGCCGGTTCCAGGCCGGCCCCACCCACCCCATCACCCCGCAGACACTCGTGACCATGGAGTCGACATGACCGAGCTTCCCCCTCCGATCACTCCTTTCCTCGAGCCGGCCGCGAAGGAGTTGTGTGAAGCGACCGATCCCCACCCGCGGATCTACGAGGTGCCGCCGGAGAAGGGCCGGGACATCCTGCTCGGTCTGCAGAGCGACGCGAGCGTGCCCCGGCCGGACGTCGACGAGGAGTGGGTCGACGTCGACGCCGGGGAGTGGGGCACCGTCCGCACCCGCATCATCAGGCCCCAGGGCGTCACCGGCCCGCTGCCGGTGGTGTTCTACATCCACGGCGCCGGCTGGGTCTTCGGTGACGACAAGACGCACGACCGCCTCTTCCGTGAACTGGCCGTCGGCGCGGGCGCGGCGGGAGTCTTCCCCGTCTACGACCGGGCTCCCGAAGCAAAGTACCCGACGCAGGTCGAGCAGAACTACGCGGTGGGCCGGTGGGTCCTGGAGCACGGCGCCGAACACGGCCTGGACACCTCGCGGATCGCCGTCACCGGCGAGTCGGTCGGCGGCTGCATGGCGGCGGTGTTCGCGCTGATGAACAAGGAGCGCGGCGGGATCGACCTCAAGGCGCAGGTGCTGCTGTACCCGGTGACCAACGCCGACTTCGACACCCCGTCCTACATTCAGTTCGCCGAGGGCTACTACCTGACCCGCGACGGCATGAAGTGGTTCTGGGACGCCTACACCAGCGACGAGGCTCAGCGGGCGGAGGTGTACGCCTCCCCGTTGCAGGCTCCCGTGGAGCAGTTGCGGGGGCTGCCCACGACGCTGGTCATCACCGACGAGGCCGACGTACTGCGGGACGAGGGCGAGCAGTACGCGAACAAGCTGCGCGAAGCCGGCGTGGACGTCACCTCGGTCCGGGTGGCCGGCATGGTCCACGACTTCCTGCTCCTGGACAGCCTGCGCGACACCCGCGCCGCGAACGTCGCCCGCAAGCTCGCCGTCGACGCGCTCCGCACGGCACTGCACGACGACTGACACACCCAACGGCAGAGGAACACCGGAGTCCGGGTCCGGGCCCACCGGCGCCGTCACCGCGCCGGTGGGCCCTGCCGTTGCCGCACGAGGCCGCCCGCGGTGCGCACCGGCCCGGCCCGCGCGCGACGCCCCCACCCCCTGGATGTTTATGACGATTACATCGATGCTCTAATGTGAGGGGCGTATACATAATGGGCGATCGAGACGCGGCGGACGCGGCCGGCAGGCCGTGACCGGAGAACTCGAAAGACCATCCCCCGACGCGAGAGCGCGACGATGCCCGAACCGACCCACGACCCGGCCACCCCGGACGGCCTCACGGACGCCCCCGGCCCCCGCACTCCACGCGAAGCCGCACCCTCCATCGCGCAGGACGATCAGCCGGGAACCGTGCAGACCGTGTGGTCCAGCATCCTCGCCACCGCCCACCGCCGCCTCGGCCGGGGCCGGTAGAGCCGCCAGCCGAGATCCGGCCGCAAGGATTCCCACGCCACATTGTTGACGGTGCTTACATTGCTGCCTATAGTCATGTGTACACCACTTACATGAGAGTGAGGACTCCCTTATGTCTCCTATGTCGTCGACGCAGAAGAACACCGTCAAGGTCGACCTGGGCGGCCGCGAGATCGAGGTCCCCAAGGGCGGCATGTACGACCGCTACCGGATGAACCCCGACCTCGACGCGATCGCCCGCGACCCCCGCGTCAGCAGCGTGGACTTCTTCCGCCGGCTGCCCAAGATCAAGGTCGACTCACCGATCGGCTCGACGCTCACGCCGAACTTCTACTACACGATGTCCAGCGCCCGGGTCACGATGGTCGCGCCGTCCCGGGCGATCCGCGCCCGCCTCCCCCAGGAGCTCTCGCCGCTGGAGATCGTGCCCGGCCTCGGCCTGGTGTCGGTCATGTTCTTCCGGTACGACGTGTGCGACATCGACTTCTACACCGAGGCCGCCGTCGGCATCGCGGTCAAGCCCGCCCGGCACGGAAAGCTCGGCTTCTTCGATCTCGTCTCCGGCCTGAAGAACGACCACCTCGACTCGTACGTGCTCTCGCTGCCGGTGAACACGGAGATCGCCCAGGTCCGGGGCCACGACGGATACGGCTTCCCGAAGTGGGTCACCGGCCTCGACGTCGAGATCGACGAGCACCGGACGACGGCCCAGGTGGCCAATGACGCCGGCGGAGTCGACATGTCGCTCCGGGCGGACACCCCGGCCCAGCGGACCCACCTGAGCGGGGAGCGCGTCGGCTCGCTCACCTCGTACACGACGATCAACGGCGCCTGGCACTCCACCCTGAACCAGACCAATGTGCTCCGCGCCGGCACGACGCGGAGCACCGGCGGCATCAACCTCCAGCTCGGCGAGGGCCGGATGTCCGACGATCTGCGTTCGCTCCAGCCGAAGCGGACCATCCAGTTCGACGTCATGACCGAAGGCCAGGCCGCCCTCCACATGCCCGTGCCCACCTCGGTCCGAAGCCGGAACAAGTAGCAGCGGAAGAAAAGGAGTTCAGCCATGGCCACCACCCACGCCACCCCCGCCACCACCCGGGACCCCGGTCTTCCCCTCTCCATCACCCCGGCCCTGCTGAAGCAGCTGGCCGCGCGGGTCTCGGCCGCGCCGAACGCGGCACGGGTCACCACCAACGCCCCCTACACCGGCGCCCCCCTGGCCGACCTGCCGGTCTCCACACCAGATGATGTCGAGGCCGCCTTCAAGCGCGCCCGGATCGCGCAGAAGTCCTGGGGCGCGCTGCCGCTGAGTGAACGCAAGAAGATCCTCCTGCGCTTCCACGACCTGGTCCTCGCCCGCCAGGACGAGGTCCTGGACCTGATGCAGGCGGAGAACGGCAAGACCCGGCGCGACGCGTTCCTCGAAGTCGTCGACATCGGCGTCATCTCCCGCTACTACGCCCGCAACGCGGCCAAGTACCTCAGCCCCAAGCGCCGTCACGGCGCCATCCCCCTGCTCACGCACACCACCGAACTGCGCCACCCCAAGGGCGTCGTCGCGGTCGTCTCGCCGTGGAACTACCCGCTCAGCATGGCCGCGAGCGACACCATCGCGGCTCTCATGGCCGGCAACGCCGTGGTCCAGAAGCCCGACACCCAGACCGCGCTCACCGCCCTGTGGTCCGTCGACCTGATGCGGCAGGCGGGACTGCCGGCAGGCGTGTGGCAGATCGTGATCGGCCGCGGCAGCTCCATCGGCGGCACTCTCATGGACAACGCCGACTACATGATGTTCACCGGTTCCACCGCCACCGGGCGCCAGATCGCGAGCGACGCCGGCCGGCGCCTGATCGGCGCGTCCCTCGAACTCGGCGGCAAGAACGCCATGATCGTCCTCGACGACGCCGACATCGAGAAGGCCGCCGAGGGCGCGGTCAACGCCTGCTTCCCCTCCGCCGGCCAGCTCTGCGTCTCGATCGAGCGCCTCTACGTGGCCGAGTCCATCCGCGACAAGTTCGTCGCCGCGTTCGTCGCCCGCACCAAGAGGCTCAAGACCGGCGCCGCCTACAACTACAGCGTGGACGTCGGCAGTCTGACCACCCCGTCCCAGCTCGACACCGTCACCACCCACGTCGACGACGCCGTAGCCAAGGGCGCCACCGTCCTCGCCGGCGGCAAGGCCCGTCCCGACCTCGGCCCCCTCTTCTACGAACCCACGATCCTCACCGACGTCACCCCCGACATGACGTTGTACGACCACGAGACCTTCGGCCCCGTCGTCTCGATCTACTCCTACCGGGATGTCGAGGAGGCCATCGAGCTGGCCAACTCCACGCCGTACGGGCTGAACGCCAGCGTGTGGTCGCGCAACGGCGCACGCGGCCGGGCCGTCGCCGCCCGCATCCACGCCGGCACCGTCAACGTCAACGAGGCGTTCGCCGCGGCGTGGGGAAGCGTCGACGCGCCCATGGGCGGCATGGGCGACTCCGGACTCGGCCGCCGCCACGGCGGCGAGGGCATCCTCAAGTACACCGAGGCCCAGAACGTCGCCCACCAGCGCCTCCAGGGCTTCTACCCGCCGGCCCGCGTCTCCCCCGACACCTGGGCCACCCTCCTGACCGGCGCGCTCAGGTTCATGAAGGCGGCCGGCATGCGCTGAACAGGCGTTGCCCGAGCGGCAGTCGCCCGGCATGAACAGGCATCGACGAGTCCGGCGGTACGGCGTCTTTCGACCCGGCACCGCCGGACCGGTCGACTGCCGACAGCACACAGCCCACAGCCCACAGCCCACAGCCGCCCTACCGTGCCCCCGCCCCCGTCCCCGTTCCCGCGTCCCCCGCCCCCCGTCTCGCGCTCGGCCGACAGCGCCGTTGACGCCGCAGACCTTCCGGGCCCTCCCGCCCTCTCCGCCTGCCGCACCAGGCACCAGGCACCAGGCACCAGGCCAGCGGACACCCACGGGGTGTTCCTGGCCGATTGGCATGCCCGCCGTGAAAGCGGCCGGAGTGCGGAGAACCGACCGTGTTCGTGATCCGTCCGGTCGCCTCCAGTACTCGCGGGCCACGCGCTGAAGGCCTGTCAGCCGTTCGCCGTACCTGGGCATGCCGAGAGGGAGGCCGGCGACGAGCCTGCCTCCCTCTCCGCGGCACCGGAGCGCCGGTTCACGGACTTTCGGGGCGGTCACCCCGAGGCGTCCGTGCTACTCGTTCACGAGCAGGATCTTGCCGACGTGGCCGCCCGCTTCCATCAGCCGGTGGCCCTCGGCGGCCTCGGACATGGGCACGGTCTGGTCGATGAGCAGCCGGACGGCACCGCTCTCGATCATCGGCCAGACCTTGTCCCGCACCTCGGCGACGATCTCGGCCTTCTGTTCCTTCGACCGGGTGCGCAGCGTGGTGCCGAAGACGGAGGCGCGCTTGAAGACGATGTCGGCCAGGTTGAGCCGGCCTTCGAGGCCGTTCTGCAGACCGATGACGACCAGGCGGCCGTCCGGGCCGAGGGAGCGGATGTTCCGCTCCAGGTAGTCGCCGCCGATCACGTCGAGGATCACGTCATAGGGGCCGAACTCGGCGAAGTCCTCGGTGCGGTAGTCGATGGCCGCGTCCGCGCCGAGTTCCAGGGCGCGTGCGACCTTCTCGGGTCCGCCGACCGTGGTGACGACCCGGGCGCCGAGAGCCTTGGCGATCTGGATGGCGAAGGTGCCGACGCCGCCGAGCCCGCCGTGGACGAGCAGCGTCTCGCCCTTCCGCAGCCGCGCGGTCATGACGAGGTTCGACCAGACGGTCGCGGTCACCTCGGGAAGGGCCGCGGCCTCGACGAGGTCGATCCCCTTGGGGATCGTGAGCAACTGGCCGGCCGGTACGGCGACCTTCTGGGCGTAGCCGCCGCCGGTCAGCAGGGCGCACGCCTCGTCGCCCACCCGCCATCCGGTCACTCCCTCACCGAGGGCACTGATACGGCCGGACACCTCGAGCCCCGGGTAGGGGGACGTACCGGGGGCCAGCGGGTACAGGCCCCAGCGCTGCATCACGTCCGCCCGGTTGAGAGCACTGGCCACGACGTCGATGACCACCTCGCCGACGGCGGGCGTCGGATCCGCGGCCTCGGTCCACTCCAGGACTTCGGGACCGCCGGGTTCTTTGATGGATACGGCCTTCATGGCACTCCGATCACATGACTGAGCTGAAAGGCCCCACAGGAATGCGTCACGGCTTTCGGCCGGCCGCCCGGGGACCAATGTTTGCACTACACACATTAGGCGGCGGAGTGTACAGTGTCAACATTGCTCGCCCGGCCCCTCGGACCAAGAGCGGCCGCGGTTGCGACAACCCCGGATCGCCCGGCCCCTGACCAGAACCCATGATGTGAGTGAGGGTGCCCGGCTCCGCGACTCGGCATCGGGACCGCCGCACACATCGGCAGCGGGCCGCTTCTACTGGAGGACGTGTCGACATGACCAAGGTGCTGTTCGTTGTGTCAGCGGCTGACCGCTGGACCCTGCGGGACGGTGAAGTGCACCCGTCGGGGTTCTGGGGCGAGGAACTCGCCATGCCGCACAAGATCTTCAGCGCGGCCGGGTGGGACATCACGATCGCGACCCCCGGCGGGAAGGTCCCCACGCTGGACCGGCTGAGCATGTCCCGCACCGCGGGCCTGCCGTCGAAGCTGCGTGAGGTGGCCGCCTATCTGGAGTCGATCAAGACCGAACTCAACACCCCGAAGTCGCTGCACGAGATCGATCCGGACGACTTCGACGTCGTGTTCTATCCCGGCGGGCACGGCCCCATGGAGGACCTGTCGGTCGATCCCGTCTCCGGCGCCCTGCTCACGAAGGTCCTCGCCTCGGGCAAGCCCCTGGCCCTGCTGTGCCACGCGCCCGCCGCGGCCTTCGCGGCGACGAACCCCGACGGGTCCTGGCCGTTCACCGGCTACCGCATGACCGGCCTGTCCAACCTAGAGGAGAAGTTCAACAGCTTCGGCCGCAAGGCCCGATGGCTCCTCGAGGACCGCCTGCGCGAGAGCGGGGCCGACTACGTGAAGGCCCGGCTGCCGCTGCGCCCCTTCGTCGTCGTCGACCGCAACCTCTACACCGGCCAGAACCCGCCGTCGTCCGAGCGTCTCGCGGAGCGCCTGGTCGCCGACGTGAACGCCGCCGCACGCTGACGGCATCGGTTCACCGCGCCAGGCCGGCCTTCCCGGCCTCGCGCCGCACGGCAGCCACGGTGCCCGAACCCTGCGGTCTCCCGACGGACGACGAAGCCAGCTCCGGGGCGGCCGGCTGTCACGACGACGCCGATCCCCGTCCGTGAGCGCGCGTCCAGATGCCGGTGCGCCATACGCGTCCCCCGCCCCGGCCGGACGCCGCGCAGCGCCCACGCCTTCGTTCAGGCGTGGGCGCTGTCGTCCGCGTCGGGCGCGAACCGCTTCTCCGGGCGGCCCTTCGGCACGGAATGCCGGACACCGGGGCGGCGCCTCGCCCGTGAGAACGTCTGGTTCCCACGCGGGCCCTCGCCGCGGTTGCCGTGCCACGTCCGCCTCGAAGAACGCGGGGTCACTTCGCGGCGGCACCTCGTCCCTTGGCCAGCCAGGCGCGGTAGCGGCGCAGGGCGCGTCGCTGGTTTCGGCGTTCGGATACGAGGGCGACGGCCGGGTGGGTGCCGGCCTTGGGCCGGCGCCCTCGGGCGAGGCGGCGCATCTGGTGGCGGACCCTGGCCATGCCGGCGGCGGACGCGAGGGCCTTGTCGGACCAGGTGACGGGTTCCATCTGGCGGTCGGCCTCGCGGTGGTCACGCCACAGGTCGGGCAGGTCGGGGGTGACGGCGAGGGCGGTGCCCATGCCGATGACGGCGACGCCGCTGTCCAGGACGCGTTCCGCGGTGTTGCGGCGGGTGATGCCGCCGGTGAGCATGAGCGGGACGGGGCTGGTCTTGACGAGGTCCTTGGCGAGGTCCAGGAAGTAGGCCTCGCGGGCCCGGGTGCGGTCGTCGGCGGGGCGGCCGGTCATCGCGGGGCTCTCGTAGCTGCCGCCGGACAGTTCGACCAGGTCGACGCCGAGCGGTGCGAGCATCTCGATGACCTGCCGGGCGTCCTCCGCGTCGAAGCCGCCGCGCTGGAAGTCGGCGGAGTTCAGCTTCACCGCCACGGCGAAGGACGCGGAGACGGCGGCACGGACGGCGCGGACGATGTCCAGGAGCATCCGGGCGCGGTTCTCCAGCGAACCTCCCCACTGGTCGGTGCGCGTGTTGACCAGCGGGGACAGGAACTGCGACAGCAGGTATCCGTGCGCGGCGTGGATTTCGACCCCGTCGAACCCGGCCTCCTCGGCGCGCCGGGCGGTCAGGGCGTAGCGCGCCACGGTCTCCCGGATCTGCCGCGCGGTCATGGCGGTCGGCTTGCCGAACCGGCTGCTGTGCTTGCCGAGCGACACCGCGACGTCCGACGGCCCCCACACGACACCAGGCATGTCGGAGGCCACCTGACGGCCCGGATGGTTGATCTGCATCCAGATCGCCCCGCCACCGGACTTTCCGGCCTTCGCCCACTCGACGAACGGCTCCAGCGGCGCGTGCTCGTCGAGGACCACACCGGCCGGCCCGGTCAGGGCCTCGGCGTGCACCATCACGTTGCCGGTGATCAGCAGGCCGGTACCACCGGCCGCCCAGCGCCGGTACAGCGACAGCAACTGCCCGTCCGGAAGCTGGCCGTCGCCGGCCATGTTCTCCTCCATCGCCGCCTTGGCGATCCGGTTCCTCAGCACCCGCCCCGAGCGCAGAGTCAGCGGCGAGAACAGCTCGCTCGTCATTCCGTTTCCCTCTTCCATCTCGATCACCTACGATGTATGCACCATTCACATTAGGCGAAAAAGTAAGCACCGTAAACATGAGGGAGTGTGACCTATGTCGCAAGGCGGCAGCTACCATCACGGCGACCTGCGAGCGGCCTGCCTGCGTGCCGCGCGGGAACTGCTGGAGGAGGACGGGAGCGCCGGGCTGTCGCTGCGCGCGGTCGCCCGCCGGGCCGGGGTCTCGGCCACCGCCCCCTACCGCCATTTCACGGACCGCGAAGCGCTCGTGTCGGCGGTCGCCGCACAGGGATACCGCGAACTCGCCGCGGACCTGGCCGCGGCACACCCCTCCCCCTCGACTCCGGAGGACCTGGCGGCGGTGGCCGTGGTCTACGTGCAGTTCGCGCTGGACCACCCGGCGTTGTTCCGGGCCATGTTCGCCGAGCCCTGCGACCCGGCCGACACGGACCGGGTCGCCGCGACCGCGGTCATCTCGGAATACGTGAGCGGCATCGTCCGGGACGCCTTCCCCGGAGCGGACGAGGCGGACGCCCTGGCGACCACGGTCTGGGCCCTTGTCCACGGTCTGGCGTTCCTGCACCTCGACGGGAAACTCGACGCCTCCTCCCCCGAGGTGGTGGCCCGCCAGGTCCGCGCCGCCGTGCACGCCCTGTTCGCCGTGTCTCCGGCGATGACGCAGGCGGCGCCGGCCGGGCAGTGACGCCTGTTCCGCCCCCCATCCCCACCGGCCCGGCCGACACGGGCAGTGCAGGCAGGGGCGCGAGGGGACCGAAGCGGCCGGCAACACGTACACAACGCCGTCACCATCGGCCACCGGAGGAACGAGTGCGGGCACCCGTGGCCGGACGCGGCTGCTGCCCGACCGGATCGGCCGGGCAGCGGGTCGGACCGGTGGACGTTACGCGACGCCGAGGGCGGCGCTCAGCACGGCGACGGCCTGGCCGATCGCGGCCTCGGCGCCCTGGGTCTCACGCAGGGCGTTGAGCATGACGAAGTCGTGGATGACGCCCTGATAGCGGACAGCGGTGACGGGCACACCGGCCTGCCGGAGCTTGGCGGCGTAGGCCTCGCCCTCGTCGCGCAGGACGTCCGCCTCAGCGGTGACGACCAGCGCCGGCGGCAGCCCCTGGAGCTGTTCGACGGAGGCCCGCAGAGGCGAGGCGGTGATCTCGGCCCGCTGCTCCTCGTCGGTCGTGTACTGGTCCCAGAACCACCGCATGGCGTCGCGGCGCAGGAAATAGCCCTCGGCGAACTGGTCGTAGGAGCCGGTGTCGAAGGCGGCATCCGTGACCGGATAGAAGAGGACCTGCTGAACCAGCGGCACGTCACCCCGCTCCTTGGCCATCAGGGTGAGCGCGATCGTCATGTTCCCGCCTACGGAGTCGCCGGCCACCGCGATCCGGCCCGCGTCCAGGCCCTTGTCCGCGCCCTCGCGGACGATCCACTGGGCGACCGCGTAGTTCTGCTCGATGGCGACGGGGTAGCGGGCCTCGGGCGAGAGGTCGTACTCGGGGAAGACCACGGCGGCGCCCGCGCCGACGGCGAGTTCACGCACCAGGCGGTCGTGGGTGTGGGCGTTGCCGAAGACCCAGCCCGCGCCGTGCAGGTAGAGGATCACGGGCAGCGTGCCCTCGACGCCGGCGGGCTTGACGATGCGGGTCCTGACCGAGCCGGTGGGCCCACCCGCGACCGTGATCCACTCCTCGACGATCCGCGGCTTGTCGATCTCCCCGGACTGCACCTCGTCGACGGCCTTGCGGCCCTCCACAGGCCCCAGGTCGAAGAGGTACGGCGGGTTCGCGGTGGCCTGCGCGAATGCCGCCGCGGCCGGTTCGAGCACCGGGAGATTGCTGTTCTCAGACATGAGTTGCCCCTTCTTCACGTGCGCCGACGGCCGGGACAGCCGCCCTGAGCACGAGGAAAACAGTACAGCGCGATTAAGTCGTGCACAACTTAATCGCTGTCAAAGTTATCGCGGGCGCGTGAAATGGTAGAATCGTGGGGTTACGCCCCGACCGCCAGGGAGCCGCACCATGAACCATCCCGAGGACCAGGGCTCGCTGTTGCTCCAGGACCAGTTGTGTTTCGCGCTCTACGCGGCCTCGCGAGCGGTCACCACGCGCTACCGGCCGTTGCTGGACGAACTCGGACTCACCTATCCGCAGTACTTGGTCATGCTGGCGCTGTGGGAGCGGGACTCGGTCTCCGTACGCGAGCTGGGCGCGTCCCTGCAACTGGAATCCAGCACGCTGTCTCCCCTGCTCAAGCGCCTGGAGACGATGGGGCTGATCCACCGACGACGCCGGCCCGAGGACGAGCGGTCCGTCGCCGTCACCCTCACCCCGGCGGGCGCGGAACTCCGCGAGAAGGCCCGGACCGTCCCCGTGTCCATCGGCAACGCCATGGGCCTCACCCCGGAGCAGGACGCCACGGCGAAGCACCTGCTCCGCCTGCTGACCGCCAACGTCACCGGCGCCGGCGCCGGGGCGGAGTGAGCCGGAGCGGCATCCGACGCGATCCGGCGCGGCTCGTCCGGACACATCTCGCGGAGCTTCAGGTCTGCCTCGGCGACCCATCGCGTCCGGCCCGCACAAGGGCTTGCGAGGCCGGCCGGGGATGGGGATGGGGATTCCGTCGCGTCTCGGGCCGCGGTACCTACGGCTTGTGGGTTGCCCAGAGCATTTCCGCCGGCCAGCGGTGTGCCCAGTCGGGCGGGTCTGTTTCGTTGTACCCGTTGGCTGTTCCCGGGGCGGGCCGCGGTTCGATGAGGTCGTCGATGACGAGACCCGCGCCGCGCAGGACCTTGATCCAGTCGCCGTAGGTGAGCTGATAGCTGACCGCGTCCTGGTCCTCGGCGATGGCGTCCAGGCCGAAATAGTCCTGGTGCAGCGTCGTGGTCGCGCGGCCGGCGGCCTCGTCGTAGCAGGCCTCGAACCATGGGCTCGCCACGTTGAACACCAGGCGGCCACCGCTGCGCAGGACCCGTGCGGCCTGCGGGACGGCCAGGCGCGGGGGTGCCCAGCTCAGCCCGCCGTAGTCGCAGAAGACCAGGTCGAAGCTGGCGGCGGCGAACGGGAGGTGTTCGGCGGCGCCTTGCACCAGCGGATAGCGGGCCGCTCCCATCGCGCCTGCCGCCGCGGCGAGTTGGGCTTCGGACAGGTCGAGCCCGACCACGCGGGCGCCCTCGGCGGCGAGCGCCCTGGACCACTGGCCCGCGCCGCAGCCGAGTTCGAGGACGCGCTTGCCGGTGACGTCGCCCAGGGCGTGCAGCCGCGCGTCGGGGATGGCGTACGTGCCCCACAGCCGGGGCGCCGCCCCGATCCGCGGGTCGTGCTTGCGCTGGTAGTCGCCGCTGATCCGGTTCCAGAACCGCCGGTTGGCGGAAGTGCTGTCCACGCCCGGACTCAAGCACTGGATGCCGGCGGTGGTCAACACGATGCTGCCGGCGCCGAGAAGGCTCACCGGTTGCCGTCCACCCCTTCACGGACCGGGTTCACATCGGCGTGGGCCGGTCCAGGGAGCTGACGAACGCGCGTACCGGGCCCGCGAGTTCGTCGGCCCGGCTGAGGGTGACGACCTGGACGTCGGCCGCCGTGTCGCGCAGGGGCCGGTAGACGACGTCCGGCACGGCGATGCGGTGGGCCGCCGTGGGGACCACGGCGACGCCCACGCCGGCCGACGCCAGGGCGAGTACCCCCAGGGTGCTGGTCACCAGGTGCACTCCGGCGCGGCGTTCGGCGTGGCCCGCCCGGAGCCGGTCGAGCACGCTCAGGTCGTCGGGGTCGGCCGCGTACACGATGAGGTTCTCGCCCTCCAGGTCCGCCGGGGCGACCGTCGCCGCGGAGGCGAGTGGGTGATCGGGGCGTACGGCGATCGACAGGGTGGTGCGTACGCCGCGCCGCGCCACCAGGCCGTCCACGTCCCCCAGGCCGTTGTCGGGGCTGTATCCGACGTCGAGCGTGCCGTCGCGGAGGCCCTGCACCTGTGCGGCGGGCGGGAGTTCGGCCACGTGGAGTTCGACTCTCGGGTGGGCCGTGTGGAAGCGGCGCAGGTCCGCGGGCAGAATGCCCTCCAGTACGGCGATTCCGGAGAACCCGATCCGCACCGCGCCGGTCTCGCCCCGGACCGACTGCCGGGCTACGTCGAGGGCCCGCTCGGCCTGGGCCAGCGTCCGCCGCGCCTCCAGAAGAAGCAGTTCCCCCGCCTCCGTCAGCTCGACGCGGCGGCTGGTGCGGACGAAGACCGGGCCTCCCACCTCCCGCTCCAGGGCCTTGACCTGGGTGCTCAGCGTCGACTGGGTCACGTGCAGCCGCGCGGCGGCGCGGCCGAAGTGGCTTTCCTCGGCGACGGCCACGAAGTACCGCAGGTGGCGCAGTTCCACGGACGGACTCCGATCGTTTTCAGCGAATGATAGATCGAATCTATCAATTGGACCGATCGATCGAGCCGCCGGAGACTGGGCATATGCCTACATCGACGCAGCTTCAGGACCGCCAGGACATCGCCGACCTCATGACCGGATGGATCCACCGTGACCAGGGCCGGTGGGACCGGCTCCGGGAGCTGTTCCACCCGGGGGCCCGGATCGAGATCACCTGGTTCGAGGGCCTGGCGTCGGACTTCGTCGACGCCTCCGCGCGCATGGCCACCACCGGCCTGCGCACCAAGCACCTCATCACCGCACCGGCCGTGACGTTCTCCGCCGACGGCACCCGAGCCGTCAGCGAGACCAACGCGGTCATCGTCGTGGAGAACGGCGGCCTCGCCCTGGGCTGCAACGGCCACAACCGGTTCATCGACCGGCTCGAACGCCGCGACGGTGTCTGGCGCATCGCCGACCGCAAGAGCGTCTACGACTTCGCCACGTTCACCTTCCCCGCCGGGATCACCGGCATCGACGCCGGAGTGGTGGCCAAGTACCCGCCGGAGTACGCCGCCCTCGCCTACCTCCTCGACCGGAGCGGGTTCCCGGTCGAGCGCACCTTCGCGACCCAGGGCAGCGAGCTGGAACGCGACCTCGTGGACTCCGCGTTCGCCTGGCTCGGCGAAGAAGCCCGGCCCTGACCGGGCCCGCTCGCGGCTCCGGCCTCCTGCTCCCAGCCCGCCGCCCGCCGCCCGCCGGGACTTTGACGGCTGGTCAGGTCACCTTGACGTAACCGGTCGGGAGGCGTCCGTAGCGGTCCGTCCAGATGACGCCCTCGACATAGCCGGGCCCCACCCACGTCGGCCAGGTGTGGTAGTAGGTGTGCCCTGCCGTCATGGAGATGTCCGGGGAGACGTGGTCGTCACCGCCGGGGACCTGCCACGCGAGGTGGCCGTAGACGGCCGGTCCGCCGGTCTTGGTGTAGGTCACCTGGATGGCGCCCTGCTGGTTGACGGGTGTGATCGCCACGCAGAGGCGCCCGTTGCCGAGGTTCACGCACTTGTCGGCCGCGTGGGCCGGGCTGGTCCCCAGCGTCAGCAGCCCGGTCAGGGCCGCCCCCAGGGGGAGGTAACGCCTCAGCCAGGCGGATCGTGGGACTCTCATCAGCCGCTCCTCTTGCCGGTCGGTTCGGGCTCTTCGCGCGGCGCCGGACGCGATGGCGCGAGGCCGGTGATCACTCGCGCCGCGGCTTCCGCGATGTCCCGACCCTCCACCCGGCGGTGGACGCGCCGCGATGGATTCGACGCGGGTCGAACTGCTTTACAAGCGGCGCCCCGGGCCGCGGCCGTCGGGCGGGGCCTTGGACCGTACGGTCTGCAGGCCGCGACCGCCGCCTGCCACGCGACGGCCGCCTCGGTGCGGGAGACCGACTGGGAGCGGGTCGTACTCCTCCACGAGGCGCTCGGCCGGGTGGCGCCCTCGCCCGCGGTCGAACTCAACCGTGCCGTGGCCGTCGTGATGGCGAGCGGACCGCTGCCGGCGCTCGACGTCCTGGACGACCTGGCCGCGTCCGGCCGCCTCACGGGGTTCTACCCGCTCCCGAGCGCCGGAGTGATCCCCGGGCCCGCCGGAATGGCGCACACTCTCGGTATGCAGCCCGACCGCCTGCCGACCCGACACCCGGCCCCGACTCCTCCCCCGCCCGACCCGCCGAGGGTGGCGTGGCGCAAGGCGATGCGTGAACGGGTCCTGGAGGAGGCGTGGCGACTGGCCGCGCGGGAGGGGTGGGACCGGGTGCGCGTCGGGGATCTGGCGGTGCGGGCCGAGGTCTCCCGGCCGTCCATCTATGCCGAGTTCGGTGACCGGGCGGGGATAGGGGCCGCGCTCGTGGAGCGGGAGTCCGGTCGTTTTCTCCTGGGGGTGGCCGAGGTTCTCGACGCGCACCGTCATGACGTGGCCGCCGCGCTGGAGGCCGGAGTCGCCCACGCTCTGGCCGAGTCCGCCCGCAACCCGTTCGTGCGGGCCGTGATAGCCGCGGCGCAGGGCGGCACCGACGCCCTGCTGCCGTTCCTTTCCAGCCGCCCCGAACCCGTCTTCTCGCAGGCCCGGGAACTGGTGGACGCGTGGCTGGCGGAAGTCGCGCCCGGGGTGCTGGCAAAGCGGCGGCTCGAGGCCACGGACCTGATCGTCCGGCTGACGGTCAGTCATATGCTGCTCCCCTCGCCCGACGCCGGGGCCTCTCCCGCCCGCGTGGCCCGTGCCGCGTGCGCCGTGCTGGTCACGAACGCGTGAGGGGCCGGGTGTGGGCCGGCGGGTGGAGGTTGGCCCGCGCCGCGTCACCGTCGTAATGCGCCAGCAGCCGGGGGTCCATCACCCTCCGCCACAGCGGCGGGAACCAGGCGATGACGATCATCGTGGCGTAGCCGGAGGGCAGTTGGGGCGCCTCGTCGAAGTGGCGCAGGGTCTGGTAGCGGCGCAGCGGGTTGGCGTGGTGGTCCGAGTGACGCTGTAGCTGGAAGAGGAAGAGGTTGCTGATCGTGTTGTCGCTGTTCCAACTGTGCCGGGGCGCGACCCGTTCGTAGCGTCCGTCCGGCAGGAGTCGGCGCAACAGGCCGTAGTGCTCAAGGTAGTTGACCGACTCCAGCAGACAGAAGCCGAGGACCGCCTGGAGGAGGAGGCAGGGCAGCACGGTCCATCCGAACACCGCGGTCAGGGCGGCGAAGAGACCGGCCGACATCGCCCACGCGGTCAGGATGGCGTTGTGCGGGCTCCATGTCCGGCGCCCGCGCCGGGACAGTCTGCGGCTCTCGATACGCCAGGCGGAGCGGGCGCTGCCCACCACCGTCCGGGGCAGGAACCGCCAGAAGGTCTCGCCCAGGCGGGAACTGGCGGGGTCTTCCGGTGTGGCCACGCGCAGGTGGTGTCCGTGGTTGTGTTCCACGTAGAAGTGCCCGTACCAGCTCTGGGCGAGGGCCAGCCGGCTCAGCCCGCGCTCCAACCGGGCCCGCTTGTGCCCGAGTTCGTGGGCGGTGTTGATGGCGACACCGGCCACCACCCCGGTGGTCGCGGCCAGGCCCACGTCGTCGACGAGGGACAGTCCGCCGCCGGACCAGACGGCGCACGCCCACACCAGGGCCCCGAACTGGAGGGGCAGATAGAGATAGGTGCACCACCGGTAGTAGCGGTCGGCCTCCAGCCGCTTCATCACCGCTTCCGGAGGGTTGGCGCCGTCCCGTCCCAGGACACTGTCCAGCGCGGGCACGAGGAGGAAGGCGAAGAGGGGCCCCCACCACCAGAAGACGCGCAGACCGGTCAGCTCCACGAGGGCTCCGGCCTGGAAGGGCAGGGTGGGAACGGCCAGCGCGATCAGCCACAGGTAGCGCTTGGGGTCTTTCCAGTGGATCGATTCGTCAGCGACGCGTCCCGGCACGGTGTCTCCTGTCGCGCTTGGGCGCGTGCTTCCGCCGGTCCCGCCCGGGACCCGGCGGAAGCACGCTTTGGGGGAGACCCGAGCGTGGCACCACCAGGTCGCCCCTGACAAAGGCGGCGCCGTGTCAATGTTCTGACGGACTGTCAGCAGTGGGGTGGCCGTGGGACGTCCGCCGTCTTCCCGACCGGGGTGTCGCGCGGACGTCGAGCGAGACGTCGAGCGGGATGTCAGGCGGACGTCGGTCCGCGCCGGGCTCAGCCTCGTACGACGGCCCGTACGGACTCGACGCTGCCGCAGTCGGCCGCCAGGTGCTTCTCCCGCTCCTGGAGGAAGGCGGCGCCCAGCTCCTCGCGGCGCTCGTCGGGGACGTTCTCGCGGGCGTCGTTGAGAATGGTCCGCTCCTCCTCGTCCAGATGGTGGGAGACCGCCTTCACCAGCTCTTCGAGGCGTGTGTCCCACAGGTCGGACCCGATCTTCGACACCTCCAGGAGGGCCAGCAGTGCCTCGTTGCCCTCGGCGTGTTCCTCCGCGCCGTGCTCGACCTCCTCGTCGTCCACGTTCTTGAACCGCTTCAGCGCCCCGTAGACCTTGGCCTCCTCGGCCTCGCCATGGGCGATGAGCAGGGCCGAGAACTGTTCGAGCGCCTTCGCGCGGTCCGCCTCCACGCTTCTCATCCGACGGAGCAGATCCTCCATACGACGGTGGTCCTTGAGGATCACGGTGACGACATCCTGCTGAACGGCCATGCTGTCCTCCCTGCGGGGAACGGCTTCGCGGGCGGGGTGCCCGGTAAATCCGTTTACCCCGACTACCCCGGATCGGCGGGAACAACAGGCCGACGCGGTGGTCCCCCTGCGGGGGTGTCCGCAGGGGGACCACCCTCCATACGCCGTCC
Source organism: Streptomyces sp. NPDC007084 (assembly GCF_040703595.1). NCBI lineage: Bacteria > Bacillati > Actinomycetota > Actinomycetes > Kitasatosporales > Streptomycetaceae > Streptomyces > Streptomyces sp. NPDC007084. The sequence goes on along the minus strand of NZ_JBEYFY010000016.1, from coordinate 86,363 downwards.
AGCACCGGCGACGCAGCGCCGGCCGCCCCGCTCACACCCGCGCGACCGCTCCCCGGCACTGACCTGGGCCGTGCAGATGTCAGAGATCGTCCCCTGCCCCGAGGCCCGTCAGCGCGCCGACGGGATCGAGGTCGGGGGTGCCGCGCGGCCACCAGTCCTCGTCGCCCGGCTCCGACTCGAAGGCGTACCACAGACCGTTGCGGCCGAGGCGCAGTTGGGCGTGGCCGCGCGGGTGGGTCAGACGGTTGCGCCAGGGCCGGAAGGCCGGGAGGTCGGCGGCCAGGAGCAGCGGTCTCGCGCGGTCGAAGCGGCCGGCGGGCGGGTCCCAGGGCTCTTCGAGCACGGCGAGCGCGTCGAACCCGCCCTGCCGCCAGGCGGCCACCGCGCGGGCGAGATCGGCGGGCGTCCGGCCGGTCGCCGAGGCGAGCGAGGCGTAGAGGGCGCGGGTGGCGGCGGTGAGGCCCGATCCGGGGCGGGCCGCGGCGATACGCACCGCGTCCTGCCAGAGCGTCAGCCCCGCCACCGGGTCGCGGCCCGCGGTGAGCAGGGCGTGCGCGCGGGCCGCCGCGTCCGTCGCCAACTGGTCCAGCGCGAACGGGTCCGGGCCGGCCGGGACCCCCGGATACGCCGGCGGCTGCTCGGGATGCGCGGGCGGCGGCAGCGGTACGGGCAGGGGTGGCAGCGCGCGCCGGGCGAGGACGTCACGGGCACGCACTCCGGGCAGCGGAGCCGGTTCCCGCTCCTGGGAGGCCCGGGCGGCGCGGGTGGCGTTGCGCCGGGACAGCTCGTCGAGCAGCTCTCGCTCGCCCCGGCCGCGCAGCAGGAGCAGCACGAACGGGTCCTGGTCCAGCAGCCGGGCCGTCTGGTAGCAGAGGGCGGCGGCGTGCTTGCAGGGGTGTCCGAAGTCGGGGCAGCTGCAGTGCGGTTCGAGTTCGCCGGGGCCCGGGAGCAGGTCGGCTCCGCAGTCCGCCAGCGACTTCGGCATCTCCTTGTCGAGCAACGCGGCGATGTGCCCCGGCCGCTCGGCCGCCGCGTCGAGGAAACGGTCCCAGTCGGCGTCGGCCAGCGTCCGCACCCTGACCTGGACCCGGTACGGGCGCGGTCTGCTGCCGTGCACATAGGCGAGCACGAGACCCGGGGTCACCGTGATGGCGTCGACGTGCCCCTGCCCGGCGTAGGTCCGGCCGCGCCCCAACCGGGCGGCGTCCAGGGCCCCTTCCTCCAGCGCGGTGACCCATTCGTTGCCCCACCACGTCTCCGCGAACGCGCCGCCCCCGGTGTCCCGCGCGGGAAACCTCGGGAACGTACGGCGCAGCTCCCCGTCCCGCCCAGGCGACGCCATGGAACGCGGCAGCCGCTCACCGAGAGCGGGGTTCGCCGGCGTGGGCGTGCCGTAACCGGGCTCTGCGGCAAGGGAGTTGGGGATGTCTCCCGTTACGGGCGGCTGGGCGGCGAGAGGGTCAGGGCCGGAACCGGCGCCCGTCTCCGGGAGGGAACCGGAGGCCACCCAAGCCTCTCCGGTCCCGCCCTCTCCCTCGTCCTCGGGGTGGGGCCGAGCCCGCGTCTCCGCGCGCTCACCCTCCGGGCGGAGCCGTTCGCGCGCGCCCTCGCCGGTCCCGGCGCCGGTCCCAACGTCGGTGCCGGACTCGGTCCCGGCGTCGGTGCCGGACTCGGTCCCGGCGTCGGTGCCGGACTCAGACCCGGCGTCGGACACATCGGCGGGGAGCCGGAAGGCGCCGGCGAGCAGCTCCCTCAACTCCCGCGCACGGGAGGCGCCTTCGGGGTCAGTCACGGTAGGCGCACTCCGTCGCCCTCGGGTGCCGCGGGCCGCCCCCTTGTCGGACCGGTGCCGCGCACCCCGCTTCGCGCCAACGCCCGTACTCCCCGCACCCCGCTTGGCGTCGACGCCCGTACTCCCCGCACCCGCCGCACCCGCCGCACCCGCCGCACCCGCAACGGTCGGGGCTTCGCTCTCCTCCGTTCGCGCCGCTCGGGCCCGCTTCGCCTCCCGTGCGGCGCGCAAGGCCTCCCGGGCGACGTCAGCCGGGCGCGCGCCCGTTGCCGTATCCGCCGCCGCCCCTACGCTCCCGGCGTTCTCGTCTCCGTCGTCCCCGGTCCGCGCCGCCTCCGTCGCCCGCCGCAGGGCCTCGCGAGCCGCGTCCGAGGGGCGCGGTCCGGCAGCGGGACCACGTGATTCCGCACCGCCCTCGGCCGTTTCGGTCGCGTCAGTTGCCTCAGCCGTGTCAGTGGCGTCAGTCGCGTCGGGCACCCGCGCGGCCCGTAGCGCCCGGCGGGCCGCGTCGGCGGGGCGGTCCCCGGTCGCCGGGCGAGGCCGGTCCGTGCCGGCGGCGGGCTCGCCCGCCGCGGTGTCCTCGTGCCGCTCCTCCCCCTCGGTGCCGGTCACGTCGGCCTCCGGAGCGAGACGAGGTCGGTCAGCTCGCGGTCGGTCAGCTCGGTCAGGGAGGCCTCGCCGGAGCCGAGGATCGCGTCGGCGAGGGCGCGCTTGGCTTCGAGCATCTCGGAGATGCGGTCCTCCACCGTGCCCTCGGTGATCAGGCGGTGGACCTGGACGGGCTGGGTCTGGCCGATGCGGTAGGCGCGGTCGGTGGCCTGCTCCTCGACCGCGGGGTTCCACCAGCGGTCGAAGTGGACGACATGGCCGGCGCGGGTGAGGTTCAGGCCGGTGCCCGCGGCCTTGAGGGACAGCACCAGGATCGGGGTCTCGCCGCTCTGGAAGCGGTCCACCATGCGCTCGCGGTCCGGGACCGGGGTGCCGCCGTGCAGCAGCTCCACCGGGACGGCGCGGGCGGCCAGGTGGGCGGAGATGAGGCGGGCCATGCCGACGTACTGCGTGAAGACGAGGGCCGAGCCGTCCTCGGCGAGCAGGGTGTCCAACAGCTCGTCCAGCAGGGCGAGTTTGCCGGAACGGGCGGAGGGTCCCCCGGCGGCGGCCGTCGCGTCCTCCTTCAGGTAGAGCGCCGGGTGGTCGCAGATCTGCTTGAGGGAGGTCAGGAGCTTGAGGACCAGTCCCCGGCGGGCGATGCCGTCGGTGGTCTCGATGGCGAGCAGCGACTCGCGGACCACGGCCTCGTAGAGGGAGGCCTGTTCGCGGGTCAGCGGGACGGGGTGGTCGGTCTCCGTCTTGGGCGGCAGCTCGGGGACGATACCGGGGTCGGACTTCTTGCGGCGGAGCAGGAACGGGCGGATCAGCCGCGCCAGCCGGGCCACGGCCTCCTCGTCCTCGCCGTTCTCCACGGCGCGGGCGTGGCGGGCGCGGAAGGACTTGAGGGGGCCGAGCAGGCCGGGGGTCGTCCAGTCGAGCAGGGCCCACAGCTCGGAGAGGTTGTTCTCCACGGGAGTGCCGGTGAGGGCCACGCGCGCGGGGGCCGGGATGGTCCGCAGGGCCTTCGCGGTCGCCGAGTAGGGGTTCTTGACGTGCTGTGCCTCGTCCGCGACGACCATGCCCCACGGCTGTTCGGCGAGGTGGGCGGCGGCGGAGCGCATCGTGCCGTAGGTGGTGAGGACGAAGCCGCCGTCGAGGCCGTCGAGGGTGCGGTCGGGGCCGTGGAAGCGGCGCACGGGGACGCCGGGCGCGAAGCGGGTGATCTCCCGCTGCCAGTTCCCGAGGAGGGAGGCGGGGCAGATCACCAGGGTCGGTTCGCGGCGGGCGCGGCGCAGGTGGAGGGCGATGAGGGTGATCGTCTTGCCGAGTCCCATGTCGTCGGCGAGGCAGCCGCCGAGGCCGAGGGAGGTCATCAGGTCGAGCCAGGCGAGGCCGCGGAGCTGGTAGTCCCGCAGGCGGGCCTGGAGGCCGGGGGGCGGTTCGACGGGGGTGAGGCCGGCCGTGAGGCGGTCGCGCAGGGTGGCGAGCGCGCCGACCGGCACGGCCTCGACGGTCTCGCCGTCGACCTCGGCGGCGCCGGTGAGGGCGACGGAGAGCGCGTCGACGGGATCGAGCAGGCCCAGCTCGCGCTTGCGTGCCTTGCGGACGAGGGCGGGGTCCACGAGCACCCACTGGTCACGCAGCCGGACGACCGGGCGGTGGGCCTCGGCCAGGGCGTCCATCTCGGCCTCGCTGAGCGGGTCCCCGCCGAGGGCGAGCTGCCAGCGGAACTGGAGCAGTTCCTCGCTCTCGAAGAAGCCGGTGCCGTCCGTCGCCGATCCGGGCGCGGGGCGGACCACCGCGGCGGCGCTGAGGTCCTGGGCGAGGTCACGGGGCCAGTGCACGGCGACGCCGGCCGCGCCGAGCCGGGCCGCCGCGACGCCGAGCAGGTCCGACAGCTCCTCCTCACAGAGGGCGAGCACGTCCGGTACGTCCTGCTCGGCGAGGCGGTCCAGCGGGGGCCAGACGCGGGCGGCGCGGCGGACGGCGAGGGCGGCGTCGACCCGCGCGCGGGGTCCGAAGACCTCGTCGGCCTCCCCCGCCCACAGGGCCGCCGCGTCGATGACGAGGGTGGGGTCGGCGAGGCTGTGCACCTGGACGACGGCGGCGCCGGCCCGCCGGGCTCCTTCGCCGTCGTCGAAGAGCTGGTAGGCGGACAGGTCCAGGCGCAGTGAGATCCGTACGCCCGCGTCCATCCCGGCGGCGACCTCGGCCGCCCAGGCGTGGGCGCCGGGCAGCCGCTGGGGCGCGCGGGCCGCGAAGGGCCGGCCGGAGACGTACGGCGCGGCGGGGGTGCGCGGGAGGGTGTCGGCCACGGCGTCCAGGAAGGACCGCACGAGCGCTTCCGGCTCGGGCAGCCGGAGGGGGCCCTTGCCGGGGAGCGGGACGGCGTGCCCCTCGTAGGGCAGGGCGGCGGCGATCGCGCGGAGGTGGGCGACGTCGTCCTGGTCGAGCGGACCGGCCCGCCAGGCGTCGAAGCCGTCCGGGGTGAGTCCGGGGAGCAGCCGGCCCCGTGCGACGAGCCGCAACGCGTGCAGCGCGGCCGCGCCCCAGCAGGCGGTGGCGGGATGGGCCGCGGGGTTCCGCCGCGCCCCGGCGAGCAGGGGCAGGGCCTCCCCGACGGAGAGGGTGACCACGGGCACGGCGACCCGGCGGACTCCGCTGCCGTGCGGCCGTACGACGATCAGCTCACCCTGCTCCCGAGCGGCCCCGGCCGTACGGCTCCCGGTCAGCCCGGCCCGCTCACCGGCGGTCCCCGCGCTACCGGCCCCGGGCACCTCACCCCGATCCCGGGCGGTCCCCGCGCTACCGGCCCCGGTCGGCTCGGCTCCTGCGCCGGCACGGCTCGGCGGTTCGCCCTCCGGGTCCCAGAACGCGACCCGTCCGTCCCGGGGCACTGGTGCCGGGAGGAAGACGGCGGCGAGGCGTACGGAGGGCGGCGGGTCGGTGGACGGTTCGCCGGAAGGCGGGCGGTCCGGGACGGCGGGCGTCGCGGGGACCCGGGCCGGGGACGGCCACACGGGCGGCACCGGCACGTCCACCGCGCCCACCGTGTCCACAGCGTCCATCGCCTCACGCATCCGTCCGTCCACCTCCCGCCCTCTGCCACGTCAGTTGTCTTCGACAGTCGTCTTCGACTCTACGGGCGGGGTCGGACAATCGGCTCCCACGGCCGCGCGCAGGCAGCGCCGCCGACCGGGGGCGGACCGTCAGGGAACCGTGCGTGAGACGACGTACACCATGGGGTGCCCGGGCTCGGAGCGGTTCACGACGATGTCGTGGGTGGGCGCCGGGTCCTTCTGTTTGTGGACGAGCCCGGACCAGGGACCGGGTCCGGTGAACTCCCAGCCGACGATCTTCTGGTCGCGCCCGCTGATGGTGATGTCGTCCTTCTTCAGGTCGGACCCCTTGGTGCCGACCTGCTTGAGGAACGCGTCGAGGGCGGCCTCGGTGGTGCCGAACTGGACGTACAGACGGCTGGTCTTCCAGTTGTTCGTCTCGTAGTACGCGACGTCGGTGGACCGGCCGGGGATCGGGACCTGGTAGAGGCGGCGCTGGACGCGGGAGGGCCAGCCGGCGGTGAGGCCGGTCGCCGAGTACTTCTCCTCCTTGTCCTTGCCGCTGTCGCGGCTCTGGTTGGCGGAGATCACCAGGTAGCCGGCGGGCACACCGATGAGCAGCACGATGATGAGCAGCGTCAGGGCGCGTCGGCGGAACTTGTGCCGGGGGTCCTCGGGGGGCCGCTGGGGCTCTTCCGGGGAGGTCGCCTGGCGGGGCAGGGACGCCGTCACATCGACTCCTGGCCGGTCGAGCGGCGGGACTCGGTGTAGCGCTCGTACCGCTCGTAGCGCTCCACGCGGCGGCGTTTGGCGCGCCGGAAGCGGCGGGCGACGAGCCGCGCGAGGTCGGCGGCGCCGACCATGCCGGCCTCGGGGCCGAGCTGGGCGCGGGCGATCCGGGCCTCGGGGCGGTAGCCGCGGCCGGTGAGGTGGCGGCGGAACGCGTCGCGGGCGGGCCCGATGAGCAGGTCGTCGGCGGCGCTGACGCCTCCGCCGATGACGAAGCAGGAGGGGTCGAGCGCGGCGGCCAGGTTGGCGATGCCGACGCCGAGCCACTGGCCGATGTCCTGGAGGAGTTCGACGCACATGGCGTCGCCCTCGCGGGCCAGCTCGGTGATCATCGGGCCGGTGATGTCGCCGATGCTGCCCTTGACGTGCTCGATGATCCCGTACGCGACCGGGGAGTCGGCGGCGGCGAGTTCGCGGGCCTCGCGGACCAGTGCGTTGCCGGAGCTGTACTGCTCCCAGCAGCCGCGGTTGCCACACGGGCAGCGGTGGCCGCCGGGCACGACCTGCATGTGCCCGAACTCGCCGGCGACGCCGAACTTGCCGCGCTTGACCTGGCCGTCCTCCAGGATCGCGCCGCCGATGCCGGTGCCCAGCGTGATCATGACGAGGTGGTCCTCGCCCCGGCCGGCGCCGAACCGCCACTCGGCCCAGGCGGCGGCGTTCGCGTCGTTGTCGACGAGGACGGGCACGGCGAGGCGGCCGGCGAGGCGGTCGCGCAGCGGCTCGTTGCGCCAGGACAGGTGGGGGGCGAACAGGATGCGGTTGCGGTCGGCGTCGACCCAGCCGGCCGCGCCGATGCCGACGGCGTGCACATCGTGCCGGTCGGAGAGGTCCAGGACCAGTTCGAGGATGGTGTCCTCGACGACCTTGGGGCTCTTGGACTTGTCCGGCGTCTCGGCGCGGACCTTCTCCAGGATGTTGCCGTCGGCGTCCACGACGCCCGCCATCACCTTCGTGCCGCCGATGTCGATGCCGACGGTGGGGACACGGGGCGCCGTGAGGTGGGATCGGCGCTCACGGGTTCCCACGGTCCGCAGGACGGTGGCCCGCGCGGAGCCCATGGAGGTGCCCCCTGCCCGAGCGGAGCCGAGAGCTCGGGGGAGCGCGAGGTCGCGGTAGGTGCTCATCGCGCCGATTCTGCCTTACGCCGCGCCGGCGCCGCACCGCGGAAGCGCGGGGACGCCGGTGTGACGGGGGCGGCCCGCGGGCCGCCGGGGGCCGCTCCCGCACGGCGCCCCCGCCCCCGAACGGCTCACTCCCCGGCATCCGGGCCGCCGTACGGATCACACGCCGGCTTCCCTGATGCCGTACGGATCACACCCCGGCGTCCGGGTAGCCGCACGAACCGCTCCCCCGCGCCCCGGGTGCCGTACGGGTCCGGGGTGCCATATGGATCACACCCCGGCGTCCCGGGTGCCGTACGGGTCCGGGGTGCCGTACGGATCACACCCCGGCGTCCCGGGTGCCCCACGCACCCTTCACGCCGTCCGGTTCTCCAGTTCGTGGCGCAGGTCGTCCAGTTCGTTGCCGCCCGCCATCTGGCGGGTCAGCTCGTCGAGGGTGATCTCGTCGCGGGTGTGGCTGCCCGACATCGTTCCGCGCTTGAGGAGGACGAAGCGGTCGCCCACCAGGTAGGCGTGATGCGGGTTGTGGGTGATCAGGACGACACCGAGGCCGGCGTCCCGGGCGGCGGCGACGTACTTGAGGACGACGCCCGACTGCTTCACGCCGAGCGCCGCGGTCGGCTCGTCCAGGACGAGGACCTTGGCGCCGAAGTAGACGGCGCGGGCGATGGCCACGCACTGGCGCTCACCGCCGGACAGCGTGCCGATCGGCTGGTCGACGTCGCGCAGGTCGATGCCCATGCGCAGCAGCTCCGCGTGGGTGGTGCGGCGCATGAAGTCGACGTCGAGGTGTTTGAAGGGGCCGACGCCCTTGCGGGGCTCGGAGCCGAGGAAGAAGTTCCGCCAGACCGGCATCAGCGGGACGACGGCGAGGTCCTGGTAGACGGTCGCGATGCCGAGGTCCAGGGCCTCGCGCGGGGAGGAGAGGCGGGTCTCCTCGCCGTCGATGCGCAGCGTGCCGCCGTCGTGCTGGTGCCGCCCCGCGATGATCTTGATGAGGGTGGACTTGCCGGCGCCGTTGTCGCCGAGGACGCAGGTGATCTCCCCGGCGTGGACCTCCAGGGAGACGCCTTCGAGGGCGCGGATGTTGCCGTAGTACTTGCTGACGTCGTCGAGTTCGACGAGCGGCGCCCGGTCCGCGGCGGCGGGTTCCTTGGTCATGTCGGTTTCCGTGGTCACTTCGTCGCCTCCGCGCGCTTGCGGACCCAGTGGTTGAGCAGGGTCGCGAGGAGCAGCATGACGCCGAGGAAGAACTTGAACCAGTCCGGGTTCCACTCGGCGAAGACGATGCCCTTGCTGACCATGCCGAAGATGAGGGCGCCGACGGCCGCGCCGACCGCGGAGCCGTAGCCGCCGGTGATCAGACAGCCGCCGATGACGGCCGCGATGATGTAGATCAGTTCGTTGCCGACGCCCTCGCCCGACTGGACGACGTCGAACGAGAACAGCAGGTGCTGGCCGGAGATCCAGGCGCCGAAGGCGACGCCCATGTAGAGGCCGATCTTCGTCTTGTCGACGGGGACGCCGACCGCGCGGGCGGCCTCCTCGCCGCCGCCCACGGCGTAGATCCAGTTGCCGACGCGGGTGCGGAGCAGGATCCAGGTGGCGACCGCGACCAGGAGCAGCCACCACAGGATGGTGATCTTGAAGTCGACGCCGCCGATGGTGATCGTGGAGGCGAAGACGTCCTTGGCGGAGGAGAAGCCCTCCATGTCGGAGATCGACTTGGTGGAGACGGTGCCGCTGATCAGCTTGGTGAAGCCGAGGTTCATGCCGGTCAGCATGAGGAAGGTGCCGAGGGTGATGATGAAGCTCGGCGGGTCGGTACGGGTGAGCATGACGCCGTTGAAGACGCCGATGGCGAGGGTGACGAGCAGCGAGACGAACACGCCGACCCAGACGTTGGCGGTCATCTGGTAGCTGAACATCGAGGAGATCAGCGCGGAGCTGGTCACCATGACGCCCGCGGAGAGGTCGAACTCGCCGCCGATCATCAGCAGGGCGACGGGGACGGCCATGATGCCGATGGTCGAGGCCGCGTACAGGACGGTGCTGAGGCTGGACGCGCGGACGAAACTGTCCGCGAAGACGGCGAAGAAGACGAAGACCGCGATCGCGCCGACCACGGAGCCCAGCTCGGGGCGGCCCATCAGCCGGCGCAGCGGGGAGGTCTTCAGGAGGCGCTCGTCGGTTCCGGAACCGGAACCGGGCGCGGGGGCGGGTGCGGGCGCGGTGGCGGTCATCGGGTCCCCCGGTCCGCGTACTGCTCCAGCTCGGAGGCCTGGTCCTTGGTGATGATCTGGGGTCCGGTGAGGACGGGCTTGCCGCCGCCGAGGACGTCCGCGTTGTACTTGTACAGCCAGAGCAGGTCCACGGCCTCGTAGCCCTGGAGGTAGGGCTGCTGGTCGACGGCGAAGCCGAGGGTGCCGTCCTTCAGTTCGGCGGCGACCTTGGCGTTCAGGTCGAAGGTGTCGATCTCGGCCTTGCTGCCCGCGTCCTTCCTGGCCTTGACGGCGGTGTCCGCGAAGGGGGCGCCGAGGGTGACGACGGAGTCGATGGAGTGGTCGGCCTGGAGCTTGGCGCCGATGGAGGACTGCACGTCGGGCATGCTCGTGCCCTGGACGTAGATGTTCTGCACGGTGCCGTGGAAGGTCTTCTTGATGCCGGCGCAGCGCTGCTCGTGGCCGACGTTGCCCTGCTCGTGCAGGACGCACAGGGCCTTCTTGCGGCCCCGCTTGTTCAGCTCGTCGCCGACGGCCTCGCCGGCGATCGTCTCGTCCTGGCCGATGTGGGTGAGCGCGCCGAAGGCCTTGGACTCCGCGGAGCCGGAGTTCACGGTGATCACCGGGATGCCGGCCTTGCGGGCGCGGGCGACGGCGGCCTTCATGGCGTCGGGCTTGGCCAGCGTGACGATGATGCCGTCGACCTTCTTGTCGATCGCGGCGTCCACGAGCTGGGCCTGCTGCTGGGCCTCGTCGTCGTGCGAGTAGAGGAAGTTGATGTTGTCCTTGACGGCGGCCTGCTTGGCGCCGCTCTGGACGATGTCCCAGAAGGTGTCGCCGTCACCCGAGTGGGTGATCATGGCGAAGGTCCACTTGGGCGTGTTCACCGCGGCCCTGCCCTGGGCCGCGGCGGCCTTGCGGGCGTCCTCGGCCCGCTTCCCGCCGGTGCTGCTGCATCCCGCGAGGGACAGTCCCAGCGCCCCTGCGAGCGCGATGCTTACCCAGGTCCGAGTCCGTGCCACGAGGCCGTGCCCTTCTTGCGTGCTCCTTGGTGTGCCGGGCCCTGCGGTCCTGCCCGGGGGCCGTTCCGCAGGCCCTGGGGACCGGCTTCGTACCGGCCCAAACGCCCAAGTATCAATCACGGGGATCCTCCACCCGACCAGCGGGTCCCGCGCGCGGTGCGTTCACGCGGCGCGGTACGGCCTTCTCGGTGACGTTTTCCGGGCCTGAGGGGCCCGGTTCACGGCCGTACGAGGAGTCGGAACCTCACGGCCCTTCCTGGAACCGGAACCTCACGGCCGTACGAGGAGCTGGAACTCGAAGGAGTAGCGCGAGGCGCGGTAGATGTGGGTGCCGAACTCGACGGCGCGGCCGGTGTCGTCGAAGGTGGTGCGCTCCATGGTGAGCAGGGGCGCTCCGGCGGGTTCGCCGAGCCGCTCGCCCTCCTGCTGCGTGGCGGCGCGGGCGCCGACGGACTGGCGGGCGCTGTGCAGGGTGATGCCGGCCGTGCGCATCAGCCGGTACAGGCCGGTGGCCTCCATCCGGTCGCCGTCGAGTTCCAGCAGGCCGGGGGGCAGGTAGTTGCAGAGGTACGCCATCGGCTCGCCGTGCGCGAGACGCAGCCGCTCGACGCGGTGGACGTCGCTGGCCTCGGGGACGCCGAGGGCTGCCGCGACCTCGGTGGAGGCCGGCTCGACGGTGTTGAGGGCCACCTGGGTGGCGGGGCGCTGGCCGGCCGACTCCAGGTCGTCGTAGAGGCTGCTGAGTTCCAGGGGGCGCTTGACCTGGCTGTGCACGACCTGGGTGCCGACTCCCCTGCGGCGTACCAGCAGTCCCTTGTCGACCAGGGACTGGATGGCCTGGCGGACGGTCGGGCGGGACAGGCCGAGCCGTCCGGCGAGGTCGATCTCGTTGCCGAGGAGGCTTCCCGGGGTCAGGGCTCCGCGCTCGATGGCGGCCTCGAGCTGCTGCGCGAGCTGGAAGTACAGCGGGACCGGGCTGCCGCGGTCGACGCTGAGCTGGAGCGAGACGGTCGGGTCCACATCTGGTTTCGGCACGGCCCGAGCGTAGCTCCGTGAGATGTTGACGGGAAGTTGTGAAGTTCGATTGTCCGGACAAAGCGATTGACAGGGCGGCGGGTCCGCCCTCAGTTTGTTTCCATGCGCATCGGACTCATCGGAGCGGGTCGTATCGGCACATTCCACGCCACGACTCTCAGCCGTCACCGTGAGGTCGGCGGCTCCCTCATCGTCACGGACGCGGACCCGGTACGGGCCCAGCGGCTGGCGGACCGGCTGGGCGCGACGGCGGCGCCGAGCGTGGACGAGATCTTCACCTGGGGTGTGGACGCGGTGGTCATCACCGCCGCCACCTCCGCCCACGCGGAGCTGATCGGCCGGGCGGCCCGCTCCGGGCTCCCGGTCTTCTGCGAGAAGCCCATAGCCCTCGATCTGCCGGGCACGCTGTCGGCTCTCGCCGAGGTGGACGCCGCGGGAACGGTTCTGCAGATGGGGTTCCAGCGCCGCTTCGACGTGGGCTACACGGCCGCCCGGGAGGCGGTGCGCTCGGGCCGCCTCGGCCGGCTGCACACCGTCCGGGCCATGACCTCCGACCAGTCGCCGCCGCCGCCCGGCTATCTCCCGCTCTCCGGCGGGCTCTACCGCGACTGCCTGATCCACGACTTCGACATCATGCGCTGGGTCACCGGCCGCGAGGTGGTCCAGGTGTACGCGGCCGGGTCCGACGCGGGGCCCGCGATGTTCCGCGAGGCGGGTGACGTCGACACCGCGGCGGCCGTCCTCACCTTCGACGACGGCATGCTCGCCACGGCGACGGCCACCCGGGTCAACGGCGCGGGCTACGACGTGCGGATGGAACTGGCCGGCGAGCTGGACCAGATCGGCGTCGGCCTGGACGACCGCACGCCGATCACTTCGACGGAGCCCGCGGGCCCGCCGGCCGCGGACAAGCCGTGGACGGGGTTCCTGGAACGCTTCGGCCCCGCGTACGAGGCGGAACTCGCCGCCTTCGTCGAGGTGGTCCGGGGCGAGCGCGCCAACCCCTGCGACGGCCGCGAGGCCCTGGAGGCGCTGCGTGTCGCCGAGGCCTGCGAGGTCTCCCGGCGCGAACGCCGCCCGGTCTCCCCGGCGGAGATCGCGGGCGCCCGCGACTGAGCCGGCCGCACGCCGCACACCTCCCCGGGTCCGGTCCCGTCGCCCGGACTCCGCTCAGCCGAGGAACCGTACGCGGGGGTCCCCCGGTCGACCGCGAGCAGCGGACCGCAGTGCTCGCCGCCGGGCCGGGAGGGCAGTGCTCGCCGCCCGGCCGGGACCGCAGTACTCGCCGCCGAGCCGGGACCGCAGTGCTCGCCGCCCGGCCGGGACCGCAGTACTCGCCGCCAGGCCGGGAGCGCAGTACTCGCCGCCCGGCCGGGACCGCAGTACTCGCCGCCAGGCCGGGGGGGCCGGGTCCGGTCGGTCTGGACGCTGTCGGTCAGCTCGGCTCCGATCTCGGCCGTACGCAGCATGCTCGACGCTCCTCTCCCGGCCGGGTCCCGCTCAGTGCCCGTCCTCCTCCAGCAGTCCCGCGTCGTATGTCAACAGCGCGACCTGGACCCGGTTGTTGAGGTCGAGCTTGGCGAGGATGCGGGAGACGTGGGTCTTGACCGTGGCGACGCTCATGAACAGTTCGGCGGCGATGTCGGCGTTGGAACCGCCCCGGCCGACGGCCACGGCGACCTCGCGCTCCCGCTCGTTCAGGGCGGCGATCCGCGAACGGGCCTCGGCCTTGCGGGTGTCGGCGGTGGAACCGGCCGCGTGCTCCATCAACTGGCGTGTGACGGTGGGCGACAGCACGGGGTCACCGGCCGCCACCCGGCGCACCGCCTCCAGGATGTCGCCCGGGGGCGTGTCCTTCAGGACGAAGCCGGCGGCGCCCGCGCGCAGGGCGCGCAGTACCTGCTCGTCGGCGTGGAACGTCGTCAGGACCACGACCTGGGGGGCCTCCTTGCGGGCGCGCAGCCGCTCGGTGGCGGTGAGGCCGTCGACGTTCGGCATCCGGATGTCCATCAGGACGACGTCGGGCCGGGTGCGGTCCACCAGGGTCTCGGCCTCGGCGCCGTCGGCCGCCTCTCCGACGATCTCGATGTCCTCGGCGCCGCCCAGCATGAGGGCGAGGCCCGCTCGCACCAGGGGGTCGTCGTCGACGAGCGCCAGTCGAATCGCAGTCATCGCCCCACCTAACCAGCTCCCCAGGAGGTTCCTCGCCCCCTCCGCCCCTACCCGTCCGATCCCGGCGGTTCCGCCCCCGGACCCCCGCTCCTCAAACGCCGGAGGGGCTGAAAGTTCACGCGCGTCGCGCGGGCCGCCCCCTCATTCCCCCCGCACCCCCCACGGCAGCCAGGCCACCAGCCGGAAACCCCCGTCCCCCTCCGCCCCGTGTTCCAGGTGGCCGCCCGCGAGGGTGGCGCGTTCGCGTAGGCCGATCAGGCCTTGGCCGGAGCCCGGGACGGGAGGGACCTCGCCCGGCGGGGCGGGGTTGACGACGGACACCGTCAGGCCGGATCCGGCCGCGCCCCGCACCGAGACGGTGACCTCCGCGCCCGGCGCGTGCTTGCGCGCGTTCGTCAGGCCCTCCTGGGCGATCCGGTAGGCGGTGCGCCCGACCGACGCGGGCACGGCGTCCGGCTCGGCGACCCGGTTGTCGAGTACCACCTTCATCCCCGCGGAGCGCGACTCCGCGACCAGCCCGTCGAGCGCGGCGAGCGTCGGCTGCGGACGCCCCCCGTCGTCGGCGTCCGACGCCCGCAGCACCCCGATGATCTCGCGCAGGTCCTGCAAGGCCTCGTGCGCGCTCTCCCGGATGACCCCGGCGGCCCGGGCGACCTCCTCGCGGGGCGCGTCGGGCCGGAACTCCAGCGCCCCGGCGTGCACGCTCAGCAGGGTGAGCCGGTGCGCGAGCACGTCGTGCATCTCGCGCGCGATGGCCTCACGGGCGAGCTGCTGCGCCTTCTCGGCCCGCAGCGCCGCCTCGGTCTCGGCCCGCCGCGCCCGGTCCCGCAGGCTCAGCATGAGCTGCCGTTTGGAGCGTACGAACATGCCCCAGCCGACGACCGCCGAGGTGAGCAGCGCGGTCACGGCCAAGGCGACGGGGTAGGACAGGTCGGGGTCGGGCCGCAGCAGGAAGTAGGCCGGGAGGAGGGCGAGCTGCGCGCCGGCGATCCAGGCCACGTACCGGAAGGGCCGGTGGACGGCGAGGGTGAACAGGGCGACGAGCCCGGCCCCGCCCGAGGTGGTCGAGATGATCCCGACGGGGACGAGGGCGATGGCGAGGCCGAGCGGCCAGCGGCGCCGCAGCCAGACCGCCGCGCAGGCGCCCGCGCCGATCCACTGGTCGGCTACCGCGAGGGCGTGCGGGGTGTTGGGGTCGTCGGTGAGGGTGTTCGCCGCGGCGATGCCGATCGCGACGGCCAGCAGGAAGCAGCCGAAGTCGACGATCCAGTCCCGCACGGTGCGCCGGGGCCGCCCGGAGCGGCCGGCCCGCTCGGTGTCGGGGTCGAGTTCCGCGGCCACGGCGGACGGCAGCAGCCAGCGCCGGCCGCGCAGGGCCGGCATCGGAACCTCGCGCGGCCCCGGGGCCGGTTCGTCACCACTCACGTCGACAAATCTACGCAGCCGGACCCGTCGGCACGCCCTGGTGAGCGCGTTCACCGACCAAAGTCGGCCCGCTTGAGACTTTCGTCGCGGCCGGGCCGGGGCACCGGCCGACTTTCCGCCCCGCGCACGCGCCGCGCGGCCGATGCGCGGGGCACGACCCCCGGGCGAGGGTCGTGCCATGAAGCAGCTTCTGGAGGCGCTCGGATTCATCGCCCTGGTGCAGGGCGCACTCGGCCTGGTCCAGGCGATCACCGGCCGGCTGCACGGGTGGGGGATCGTGCAGCGGCTCGGCTTTCTCGACGGCCACGAGATCTACGCGAGCGTCACGCTGGTCGTCCTGGCGTTCGCCCTGTTCGCGGTGGCGGAGAGGGGACGGACCTGACCGGGTTCCGGCCCGGAGCCCGGCCGGGTGCCGGGCGCGGGCGTCAGCAGCCGAAGTCGACCCGGTCGAACGTCTCGTAGTGGTCGGCGGTGTAGTAGTCCTCCCGGGTCTGCGCGCCGGTCACGATGCGGCGGGCGCCCCGGGTGGAGGAGCCCGGGGTGATGACCGTGTACTCGTGGTAGTAGCCGGAGGACTGGGAGGGCAGGACACCCTCGCGGTTCTGGAAGACGACCCCGTCCTGCGAGTACGGGAAGGGGCCTCCCGCGTCGATCAGTCCGAGGGTGTCGTGCGCCTGGGACGGCAGCGCGCCGTAGCAGACGCTGCCGACGGAGGCCGCCGCCGCGTCGGCCGGGACGACGGTGACGCCGCCCACGAGCAGGGCGGACATGAGGGCCACGAGGGCACCGATACGAGTCATACGTGGGGGGAATCGCATGGCTCCAGGATGACGCGCGTAGAGCATGGCATGTCAACGTCAAGTCGGCGGTTTTCTCCCGGCACGCCCGATGATTTTTCCCCGAGTTAACGGGCCTCACCGCGCCCCCGCGAGCCGTCCCCACCGTCCTCACAAACCCTCCCCCAAGTCCCCGGGGAGGTGCTTCAGGACTCGTCCAGGAAGCTCCCGTACCTGGCCCGGCCTTCGCGGTCGTACGTGGCGATCGCGACGCCCGTACTGGTGGTGCTGCCGGAGACGTGCCGGAACGCGGTCGGCGGCGCGCCCTCGGCGAAGAGGCGGCGGCCTGCGCCGAGGACGACCGGGTAGGTCAGCAGGTGCAGGGTGTCGACCAGGTCGAGCGCGAACAGGGACTGGGCCAGCGTGGCGCTGCCGTGCACCTGCACCTCGCCGTCGATGCGCTCCTTGAGGTCGGTGACCTCTTTGCCCAGGTCGCCGGTGAGGACGGTCGTGCCCTCCCAGGCGGGCGCCGTGAGGGTCGCGGACGGCACGTACTTGGGCAGGGAGTTGAGCCTGGAGGCGACCGGATCGGCCGGGTCGGTCATCCTGGGCCAGAAGCTCGCGAAGATGTCGTAGGTGCGCCGTCCCAGCAGGAAGGCGCCCGCCCGTGAGAAGACGTCCGTGATGAAGCGGCCGAAGTCCTCGTCGTCGTAGGGGACGGACCAGCCGCCCTGCCGGAAGTCGTCGGTCGCGTCCTCCTCGGGTCCGCCCGGCGCCTGGTGAACGCCGTCGAGGGAGACGAATGCGGTGAGGGTGAGCTTGCCCATGCCGTGTGCCTGCTTCCATCCGTGAGGCGGGGTCCGCCCGCCGCCTGCGCTGCCGTCCGGCAAGACCCGTCCGCGCGGTCCGCCGTCGTCAGTACAGACCCCACCGGCCCCGGCGACTCATCGGTCCCGGGGGGACCGGTTCGGCCGGCATCCGCACCCGCGAGGGCGGTCACGGCCCGGGAGGCGCGCCCGCAGGGGTCGTCACGGCCCGGCACCCGCACCCGCGGGGTCCGTCACGGCCTGGGGGCCGCACCGGTTCCGGCGCGGCCACCGGGCTCACCGTCGCCCGCCTCCGCGGACCGGCCGGCTCAGCCGCCCAGTTCCTGGTGGCGGGCCGCCAGGCGGGACGCGCCCTGCTCCGTCAGGGAGCCGAAGAGGCGCAGCCGGGAGATGCCGCCGTCCGGGAAGATGTCCACGCGCGCGTGGGTGCCGACGACCGGCGCGTCGAGGACGAAGCGGTGGTTGGTGTCGGGCTGCAGGCGGGTGCGGGGCAGGACCTCGGTCCACTCCCCCGCCTCGCCGTCGCGGACCGACACCGAGGCCCATCCGGCGCTGTTGCCCTTCAGGTAGGCCGTGTCGATCTCGATCGCGCGGATCGCGGACTGGGCGACGAGCCGGTAGCGGATCCAGTCGTTGCCGTTGTCGCGGCGGCGGCGGGTCTCCCAGCCGTCGTCCATCTTGCGGGAGCGGCCCGGCTGGATGGTGTTGGTGGCCGGGGAGTAGAAGAGGTTCGAGGCGTCCTCGGCCTGGCCGCCGTTCTCCAGGGCGACGACGTCGAAGGTGCCGAGGGCGGACAGCCAGCGCGGGTCGGGCACGACCTCGCCGTACACGCGCAGCCGGGCGATACCGCCGTCGGGGTGCTGGTTGAGCCGCAGGTGGGTGAAGCGCTGTTCGGCCGCGACGGCGAAGCCGTTGGCCGCGTGGCCGCCGACCGCGGTGCGCGGTACGAGGGTCGTCCACTTCACGTCGTCCGCGAGGAGTTCCTCGGGCGAGGGCGAGCCGGCGACGGACGTGCCCTCGACGGACACCGCCTGCGGGTAGTTGCCGCGGAAGTGGGCCGTGTCGACCACGATGCCGCGGATCACGCCGGGCGCGCCGAGCCGGATCAGCGCCCAGTCGTGGTCCTCGGCGGTCGGCCACGGGTGCTCGGCGCAGACACCGCGGCGGCGCCGGGTCTCCCAGCCGTCCATGATCTTGCCCTTGTGCCCGAAGTGCTCGGGGTCGAACTCGGCCGCGCCGGGCACGAGGAGGTTCTCGCGCTGGGCGAAGAACTCGTCGTTCGCGGCCACCACCGCGGCGCCGAGCTGCCGGTCGGCGAGGTTGGCGTACTGGGTGAAGGGGAAGTCGGCGGTGCGGTAGTCGGCGTACGGGTCGCCGCCTCCGTAGGGGTTCGCGTCTCCGGTGAAGGTGGCCAAAACGGGCGGGTTCTGCGCCGTCACGATGATCGATCTGCCTTTCGGGGGTCGGCCGTTGCGGGTGCGGGTGCGGGTGCTGATGCCGGAGTGCGGTGCGGCGGTCGGTCGGTCTGTCGGTGGTGGGGTTCGCCGGGGATGTTCACGGAGGGGAGGGGCCCGGCGCGGTGTCCGTGCGCGGGTGGCGGAGGGCGCCGGGCGGACTACGGGGTCCGGGTCAGGAGTTGCCCTGCCGGCTCGGTGAACTCGCCCTCCGCGACGATGCGTTGACCGCGCAGCCAGGTCGACTTCACGACGCCGCTGAGGGTCTTGCCGGCGTAGGCCGTCACCCGGTTGCGGTGCTGGAGCGCGGCGGGGTCGACGGTGAAGGTCTCGTCGGGGGCGAGGACCGCGAAGTCGGCGTCCCGGCCCGGCGCGATGGCGCCCTTGCGGTCGCCAAGGCCGACCAGTTCGGCCGTGCGGGAGGACATCCAGCGGACCACGTCCTCCAGGTCGTGGCCGCGCTCGCGTGCCTCGGTCCAGACGGCGGACAGGCTGAGCTGGAGGCCGGAGATGCCGCCCCAGGCGGTCGCGAAGTCGTCCGTCTTGAGGTCGGCGGTCGACGGCGAGTGGTCGGTGACGACACAGTCGATGGTGCCGTCGGCCAGCGCCCGCCACAGGAGGTCCTGGTTGGCGGCCTCGCGGATGGGCGGGCAGCACTTGAACTCGCTGGCGCCGTCCGGGACTTCCTCGGCGGTCAGGGTGAGGTAGTGCGGGCAGGTCTCCACGGTGATCCGGACGCCGTCGGCCTTCGCGGCGGCGATCAGCGGGAGGGCGTCGCTGGAGGAGAGATGCAGCACGTGCACGCGCGCGTCGAGGCGCCGGGCCTGCGCGACGAGGCTCTCGATGGCGGTGTCCTCGGCGTCGCGGGGGCGCGAGGCGAGGAAGTCGGCGTACTTGTGGCCGCCCTTCTGCGGGGCCGCGGCCAGGTGGCGCGGGTCCTCGGCGTGCACGATCAGCAGACCACCGAAGCCGGCAATCTCGGCGAGGGAGCGGGTGAGCTGTTCCTGGTCGAGTTCGGGGAACTCCTCGACGCCGGAGGGCGACAGGAACGCCTTGAAGCCGAAGACGCCCGCTTCGTGCAGCGGTCGCAGGTCCTTGACGTTGTCGGGGAGCGCGCCGCCCCAGAAGCCGACGTCGATGTGCGCCTTGGCACGGGCGACGTCCCGCTTCGTACGGAGGTGTTCGACCGTCGTCGTCGGCGGGAGGGAGTTGAGGGGCATGTCCACGAGCGTGGTGATGCCGCCGGCCGCGGCGGCCCGGGTCGCGGTCCAGAACCCTTCCCATTCGGTGCGGCCGGGGTCGTTCACATGGACGTGGGTGTCGACCAGGCCGGGCAGCAGGACGTCGTCGCCGAAGTCCTCGACACGGGCGCCGGGCGGCACCTCGGCGTCGTGCGGGAGCACGGCCGTGATCTTCCCGGCGGAGACCGCGACCGCAGCGGCCCGTGTCCCCTCGGGAGTGATGACGCGTGTCGAGCGCAGTACCAGTTCGACGTCGGACACCCGGACCCCTCTCTCTGCCGCCGTTGACTCGCGATGACGCGGGTTTACTTCCACGTAACGAAATTCAACGTTCTGTTGAAGGAGTCTTCACTCCGACCCCCGCGCCGTCAAGAGTCCGCCTCTTCCGCCGGCCACCCGCCGGACTCTCTGGATGTTTCCACAAGGCGGAAGTAGAATTCCGGCAAGCAGAACGTAGTGACGTACAACCAAGGAGTCAACCGCCTGCCGGGTAGGCTGCGTCTCTGCCCTCCGTCACCGGCCACCGCCCTGATCGAGAGCCTTCGGGTCATGTCTCTCGATTCTGCGCCCTGAAAGGACCGCCGCCGTGCCGCCGTCCAGCGCCAGCACCACCGACGCCGCCAAATCGCCCGCTCCCAGTGGCGGTGTCCAGTCCCTGGAGCGCGCCTTCGACCTGCTGGAGCGCATGGCGGACGCCGGGGGCGAGGTCGGTCTGAGCGAGTTGTCCGCGAGCAGCGGACTGCCGCTGCCCACCATCCACCGTCTGATGCGCACCCTGGTGGCGTGCGGCTACGTACGGCAGCAGACCAACCGGCGGTACGCGCTCGGCCCGCGGCTGATCCGGCTCGGCGAGTCCGCGTCGCGGCTGCTCGGCACCTGGGCCCGCCCCTATCTGGCGCGCCTGGTCGAGGAGACCGGCGAGACGGCGAACATGGCCCTGCTGGACGGCGACGAGATCGTCTACGTCGCCCAGGTGCCCTCCAAGCACTCGATGCGCATGTTCACCGAGGTGGGCCGCCGGGTGCTGCCGCACTCCACGGGCGTCGGCAAGGCGCTGCTCGCGCATGCCCCGG
Source organism: Streptomyces sp. NPDC007084 (assembly GCF_040703595.1). Lineage (NCBI taxonomy): Bacteria > Bacillati > Actinomycetota > Actinomycetes > Kitasatosporales > Streptomycetaceae > Streptomyces > Streptomyces sp. NPDC007084. The sequence continues at coordinate 65,761 of NZ_JBEYFY010000016.1, read as the reverse complement.
CCAACGAGGTGCGCGCGCTGCTCGCCCGTACGGGGATGCCCGCGGCGACCGAGAAGACGATCACCACGCCGGACGGTTTCCTCGCGGCGCTGGAGGAGGTGCGCCGTACCGGGTACGCGGTGGACGACAACGAGCAGGAGATCGGCGTCCGTTGCCTGGCCGTCCCGGTGCCGGACTCCCCCACCGCCGCCGCGATCTCCATCTCGGGCCCGGCCGGCCGGGTCACCGAGGCCGCCACCGAGAAGATCGTGCCGGTGCTTCAGCAGGTCGCGGCCGAACTGTCGCAGGCGCTGGCCAGTTCGGGACCGGGCGCGGCCTGAGCGCGCGGGCGGCGCCCGGCCGTCCGGGTGCCGTCAGCGGCGGCTCTCCCGCGGGGGTTCGCCGAAGAGGTCGACCGCGCTGCGGACTTCGGCGAGGCGGGGCGCGAGCGCGCTGACCGAGCCGATCGAACCGGCGATCAGCAGCAGGGAGCGGCGCAGCCGGGGTGTCTCGGGGGCGCCGCCGGCGGCCATCGCGGCCAGCGCGGCGAGTTCGTCCTCGGCGATGCCCCGGTCGGGGAACTCGGCGGGATGCGCGGCGAGTTCACGGCGCAGCCGGGCGACGGCGGTACGCAGTTCCGCCACCCTCGGATCCTCGTCGCTGCCCGTCACCGGTCTCTGCCCCAAGCTCCGCAACACCGCTCCCCCCTCGCACACCGTTGTGCGGCGGTCCTTCCCGCGTCGGCCCAGCGCCCCGTGGCGCTGGCCGGGCGCCCGGGGACGCGGGCCAGTAAACGCCACCCGGTGCGCCGGGCGCCACCGGGCGGACCGAAATTCGGCCCGGGCGGAGCGCCGCGCCGGCGCGGGGGCCGGGGCGCGCGGGGGCCCGGTCCGGTATGCAGGGGGCATGACGGAGAACAAGGACCAGGTGGCCGGACTGCTGCTGGCCGCCGGTGGCGGACGGCGCCTCGGGGGCCACCCGAAGGCGCTCCTGTCCCATCGGGGCCGCCCGCTCGTCGAGCACGCGGTCGAGGTGCTGCGGGCCGGCGGCTGCGGACGCGTCCACGTCGTGCTCGGCGCCCGGGCGGAGGAGGTACGGGAGCGGGCCGCGCTGGCCGGCTGCGTACTGGTGGACAACCCCGACTGGGAGGAGGGCATGGGCTCCTCCCTGCGGGCGGGGCTCGCCTCGCTCGCCGGCTCGGGGGCGCGGGCCGCGCTGGTGTCGCTGGTGGACCAGCCGGGGATCGGGCCGCGGGCGGTGGCCCGGGTGCTCGGGGTGTACGAGTCGCCGGGGACGCTCGCCGCGGCGGCGTACGACGGGCAGCGCGGCCATCCGGTGCTCTTCGGCGCCGGCCACTGGGCGGAAATCACCGCGACCGCGACCGGCGACCGGGGTGCGCGCGCCTACCTGAAGGCGCGCCAGGACGCGATCACACTCGTGGAGTGCGGCGATGTGGCGCGGGCCTTCGACATCGACACCGAGGCCGATCTCGTCCACCTGGAGTGAACGGGATGGCACCGAGCGCCACCTTCTGTCGACTCAGAGAATCTCGACATCAACAAACCATTGAACTTCCACCATGAGGAAACTAGTATCCACTGATCAGAAGCGCCCCGCCGTGCCGAGGGCGCCCGGCGCCGTCCCCCGCGCCCTGGCACCGGGTGCCACGACGCGGCGGCGCCACACAGGTTCGGCCCGCACCGGTTCGGCCTCGCACGTGCGGCCGTACCGGTTCGGCCGCACAGCCCGTAGCAGCCCGCCCGTAGTTCGCTGAAGGAAGTGACAGCTCATGTCCGCACCAGCGCCGTCCCCGCTGGCCATCGTCGACGCCGAGCCCCTGCCCCGGCAGGAAGAGGTCCTCACCGACGCGGCCCTCGCCTTCGTGGCCGAGCTGCACCGGCTGTTCACGCCCCGGCGTGACGAACTCCTCGCCCGCCGTGCCGAGCGCCGCGCCGAGATCGCCCGCACCTCCACCCTCGACTTCCTCCCGGAGACCGCCGCCATCCGCGCGGACGACTCCTGGAAGGTGGCCCCCGCCCCGGCCGCGCTGAACGACCGCCGGGTCGAGATCACCGGCCCCACCGACCGCAAGATGACCGTCAACGCCCTCAACTCCGGTGCCCGCGTGTGGCTCGCGGACTTCGAGGACGCCTCCGCGCCGACCTGGGAGAACGTGGTCCTCGGCCAGGTCAACCTGATCGACGCCTACACCCGGAACATCGACTTCACCGACCCCAGGTCCGGCAAGTCGTACGCCCTCAAGGCCGACGAGGAGCTGGCGACGGTCGTCATGCGCCCGCGCGGCTGGCACCTGAACGAGCGCCACCTCGTCGACGCCGACGGCACCCCCGTGCCCGGCGCGCTGGTCGACTTCGGCCTGTACTTCTTCCACAACGCGCGGCGGCTCATCGACCTCGGCAAGGGCCCCTACTTCTACCTGCCGAAGACCGAGTCGCACCTCGAAGCCCGGCTGTGGAACGACGTGTTCGTGTTCGCGCAGGACTACGTGGGCATTCCGCAGGGCACCGTCCGGGCGACCGTGCTGATCGAGACGATCACGGCCGCGTACGAGATGGAGGAGATCCTCTACGAACTCCGCGACCACGCGGCCGGGTTGAACGCGGGCCGCTGGGACTACCTGTTCTCCATCGTCAAGAACTTCCGTGACGGCGGCGCCAAGTTCGTCCTGCCGGACCGCAACGCGGTGACGATGACCGCCCCGTTCATGCGCGCGTACACCGAACTCCTCGTCCGCACCTGCCACAAGCGCGGCGCGCACGCGATCGGCGGCATGGCCGCGTTCATCCCCTCGCGCCGCGACGAGGCGGTCAACAAGGTCGCCTTCGAGAAGGTCAAGGCCGACAAGGACCGTGAGGCCGGGGACGGTTTCGACGGCTCCTGGGTCGCCCACCCCGACCTCGTCCCGATCGCGATGGCCTCCTTCGACGCGGTGCTCGGCGACCGGCCGAACCAGAAGGAGCGGCTGCGCGAGGACGTGTCGGTGGCGGCCGGTGATCTGATCGCCATCGACTCGCTGGACGCCCGGCCCACCTACGACGGGCTTGTCAACGCCGTTCAGGTCGGCATCCGTTACATCGAGGCCTGGCTGCGCGGCCTCGGCGCGGTCGCGATCTTCAACCTGATGGAGGACGCCGCCACCGCCGAGATCTCGCGCTCGCAGATCTGGCAGTGGATCAACGCGGGGGTCGTCTTCGAGCACGACGGGAAGACCGTGGCGGCCACCCCGGAGCTGGCCCGCGAGATCGCCGCGCGTGAACTCGCCGCCATCCGGGCCGAGATCGGCGAGGAGGCCTTCGCGGCCGGTTCCTGGCAGCAGGCGCACGACCTGCTGCTGAAGGTGTCGCTGGACGAGGACTACGCGGACTTCCTCACCCTGCCGGCCTACGAGCAGCTCGCCGGCTGACCCGGCTCAGCCCGCCGTACGCTCCGAGTGGCCGAGGGCTCGTCCCGGGGCCACTCGGTCGCGTACCAGGCGCTTGACCGCCGTGGGCTCGGGGAAACCCTGCTCGCGGCGGTCCCACACCACCTCGTCGCCGACCCGCACGACGAAGACGCCGCCGGTGCCCGGCTTGAGCGACAGCTCGTCCAGCTCGGCCTCGAAGGTGGTGAGGAGTTCCTGCGCGAGCCAGGCCGCGCGGGGCAGCCAGCGGCACTGCGTGCAGTACTCGATCTGCACCCGCCGGCCGCCCACCACCGGGTCCGCCGCCGCTTCCGCCACCCGGTCCGCCATCGTTTCCGCCGCCGCTTCCGCCACCCGGTCCTCCATCGCTTCCGCCGTCGCCTCCGCCGCTCGGTCCGCCGTCGCTTCCGCCGCTCGGTCCGCCGGCCCGTCGGTCATCTGGTCGCTCACCTGGTCCGCCTCTTGGTCTCTCGTCCGCCGCGCCGTCCGGTCCGTCATCCCAGATGCACCGACCAGTCCTGTTCCGCCGCCGGCTTGCCGTGCAGGTCGGGGACGCGCTTGAGCCAGTCCGGACGGTCCCGCTGGGTCCGCTCCGCGCGGTCGGCGTCCTCCGCCGCGAGCTGTTCCCGGCTCGGGAAGTCCGTGGGGAGCCAGGCGGCGGAGGCCCGCACCCGCGCGAGGAGATAGCCGACGTACGCCTCCCGGAGCGCGTCGGGGCCCGCGAAGCCCGGCTCCTCGGCGAGCCAGGCGTCGGGCACCTGGTCCAGCACCGCGCGCAGCAGTTCCTCGGTGACCTTGGGCGCGAGTTCGGCGTCGGCGGCGCGGGTGTCCGGGCCGTGGCCGCCGAGCGCGTGGCTCCTGAAGTCGTACGCCTTGTCCGGCGCCGAGGCGTCCCAGCGGTGGTGGAAGACGAGGGCGGCGCCGTGGTCGATGAGCCACAGCCGGGGCGGCGCCACACCGAGGGTGGGCCACACCATCAGGTTGGAGCTGTGCACGGTGCGGTCGACGTTGACGGTCAGGGCGTCCAGCCAGACCACCTTGCCCGCCTCCAGCGGGTCGACCGGGAACACCCGGGCGACCTCCGGCGTGAAGTCCTTCGCGCCCGGCAGATAGTCCATGCCGAGGTTGAGTCCGGCGCTGGCCCGCAGCAGGTCCTGGACCTCCTGATGGGGTTCGTGGCCGCCGACGGCCGGGTCGAAGTGGACGAGGACCAGCTCGGGAAAGCGCAGCCCGAGCGCCCGGGCCAGCTCCCCGACGACCACCTCGGCGACCAGCGCCTTGCGCCCCTGGGCGGCCCCGGTGAACTTCACGACGTAGGTCCCGAGGTCGTCGGCCTCCACGACCCCGGGCACGGAGCCGCCCGCCGTCAGCGGGGTCACGTATCGAACAGCAGTCACGTCGCGCAGCACACTCGCCACTGTAGAACAGCGGGTCGCCACCGCCCTCCGGCCGTGTGGGGCGGCGGCCGGAGGGCGGTGGCGCCGGGCAGGGCGAGCGGCCGGCTGCCCGGAAGGGTCAGCTCACGGTGATGTCGTCCCCGTGGGCCGCCGGCTGGCCGTACCAGCCGTGCAGGTACACGGTCACGGTTCCGGAGGCGCCGGTGGTGAACGGGACCGTGATCTTGGTCCAGGTGCTCGACGAGGCCCAGCCGCTGGCCGTCGCCCCGCCGCTCACGCCCAGGTAGGCGTAGGAGCCCTGCACCCAGCCGCTGAGGGTGTACGTGGTCTTCGGCAGCAGGGTGAGCGTCTGCTCGCACTGGCCGGTCGCCGCGGAGGTGGGCACGGATTCCAGGGCGTGCGTGCCGGTGTGCGCGGTCGTGGCGGTGATCCCGCTGCCCGCCGCGCAGGTCCACGGTGCGAGCGAGCCGGTCTCCAGGCCGCCGTTGACGACGGCGCCGCCACCCCCGCCACCCGTGCCGGTGACGGTCAGGGTGAACGTCGCCGTGTGCGAGGTGGTGCCCGCCGTCCCGGTGACCGTGAGGGGGTAGGTGCCCGGCGCCGTGGCCGAGGTGGTGCTCACCGAGAGCGCGGAGGTGGCGCCGGCCTTCACCGAGGCGGGGCTGAGGGTGGCGGTCACTCCCGTGGGGGCGCCCGTCACCTTCAGGGCCACCTGCTGGGCCGAGCCGGCGACGACCGAGGTGGAGACGGTGGCCGAGGTGCTGCCGCCGGGCGCCACGGAGGCCGCGCCGGGGGCGACGGCCACCCCGAAGTCGTCGGGGACCGGTGTGCCGGGGCCGCCGAAGTCGGCGAAGGCGTGGCTGAAGGCCCAGGTGTCCTGGGCGATGCCGGAGCAGGTGTCGCTGCCGCCGGTGCCGGGGCAGCCTCCGTTGTCGCGCTGGAGGGCCCAGAACGAGAGGGTGTTGATGCCCTGTGTCTTCGCCCAGGAGTCCACCGCCGCCGCGTCGGCGGTGGTGAACGTCTCCGCCGGTCCGTAGTCGTCGATGCCCGGCATCTCGGTGACGCCGATCGACGCCCAGATCTGCGCGGTCGTCAGCTCCGGGTGGAGGGTGGCGAGTTGACCGGCCAGCCCGGTCGCCGCGGTCTTGGTGTCGTCGGCCATGTGGTGGGTGGCGCCGTCGTAGTAGTCGAACGTCATGAGGTTGACGACGTCGACGCGGGCGCCCGCGGTCTTCGCGCTCTTGAGCACCTTGAGCCCGCTGGCGGCCAGGCCGCTGGTGGTGGTCGGGAGGGTGTACGAGAACTGGACGGTACGCCCGTTGGCGGCTGCCCAGTCCTGCACCTTCTTGATCGCCTGGTTGCGGCGGTCGATGCCGGCCGTGTTGGTGAGGGAGTTGTCCTCCACGTCCAGGTCGATGCGCGGGATGTTGTAGGTGGTGATGACCTTCTCGAACGCGGCGGCTATCGCGTCCACGTCGGTGCAGCTGTCGGCGAGTTCGGTGCCGCCGTTGTCGGCGGCGTACCCGCCGAAGGACGGGATGGCGTTGCCGCCCCGGGCCTGGAGGTCGGCGATGTCGCCGCCGAACGCGGCCTGGCCGACCGGCAGGGAGGTGTCGCCGTCCCAGTACGGGGTGCAGGAGCCCTTCTTCTCGGTCTGGAGAAAGGCCAGTGTCAGGTACTTGTTGCCGGACGCGGCGGCGAGGTCGGATACGTCGTCGGGCTGGTAGGTCTCGAAGTAGGGCGCGACCACGTGGGCCGGCAGCGGGGTGGCGGCGGCGTGGGCGGGTGCGGCGGTGGCGAGCAGGGCCCCGGCCCCGGCGAGCAGCGCCGACAGCAGCGCGGCGAGGGGACGGGTGGTGGCGGCTGGTCTCATGGAGACTCCCGGCAATGGGGGGTGGAGGGTGCGGGTGACCGCCCTGCGCGCCGGGGCGGACTGCGAGCGGCCCCATGATTGGTCTGGACCAACGGAACGGTCAAGATGCCGCGCACGCCGTCCAGTTGGGCTCCGGCGCCCACCTGCGGCGGTAGGGGAACCCGTTGCCCGTTCAGCGGCAAAGCTTTACCTGGCGGCGGCTCTCGGCGGGGCGGCGCCGAGAGCGGGCGGCACCGGCAGCGGGCGGCCTCGCCCGGTTCGCGGCAACGGCCGGCGAAGCCCGGTCCCCGGGAACGGCAGGCGATCCGGTGGGCCGGGGTCAGGAGCCGGGGTCAGGAAGCGGCGGACAGCGGGTTCGGGAGCGGGAGGTAGCGGGCGTCCGCGCCGTCCGCGTTCGTCCAGCGGAGCAGCAGGTTGGTCTTGCCGGGCAGGGTGGGCGAGGTGAGCAGGGCGGTGACCTCGGGGAGGGCGCCGTCCGCGGTGTGGCGGCGGAGTTCGGCCCGGACGGCGGGCCAGGGGTCCGTGCCCGGGAAGCGTTCGGCCAGCAGCGCGGCCAGTTCGGCGAGGTGGTTGACGACCAGGCAGTACACCAGCCGCTCCCAGCCGGCCGCGCGCGTCACGCCGGGCAGCAGTTTCACGCCTTCCGCGTCCCGGAACAGCGCCTGGACGGGCAGGCCCGCCGCGTCGACGGCCACGACGGTGTTCTGGAGGTGGGCCTCGACGACGACGCCGTGGTGGGCGAAGGCCGCGAGGACCGGAGGCACCACCTGGCGGAGGTAGGCGGCCCACCAGTCGGCGGGGTCGGTGAGGCGGTCGAGCGGGCTGCCGTCGAAGCCCTCCACGAGGGCGGCGGCGAGCAGCGGGGTGGCGCCGGGGAGGAGGTGGCCGGCGAATCCGTCGCGGACCAGGACGGCGAGTTCCTCGAAGGCGAAGTCGGCGGTGCGATAGCCGCGGTCGCTCAGCCAGGCGGCGGGTGCGGGCCCGGGCCGGGCGGCGAAGGCGGCGGCGGTCGCCGCGTCGGTGGCGCGCGCCTTCAGCAGGTCGTGCCGCCACAGCCGGCGGATGTCGTTGGTGATCCGCACGTCGAGGCTGAACTTGACGAACAGGTCGTCCTCGGGGGCGTACAGGGTGCGGATGGCGGCGGTCGGCCACAGCGGACGGGCGGTGCGCCCGAGCCGCAGGAGCCGGCCGTCGGCGAAAGCGGCCCGGATCCGCGGGGAGTCCTGGGTGAGGGCGAGCTGCCAGGGGTGGGCGGGCAGCAGCCGGTAGCCGGGCGGGGCCTCGCCGAACGCGTCGAGGGCCCGGGTGTCACCGTCCTCGGCCACCGCGTCCTCCCGCACCGCGAGCAGGTCCAGCGGGAAGGCGGCGTACGCCTCGGGGGCGTAGGGCAGCCAGTCGGCCGCGGGCCCGCCGCCGCGGGCCTTGGGCGCGGGGTGGTACGGGTGGCCGAGGAGCAGGGACTGCTCGGAGCGGCGGTACGGGTCCTCGGGCACGGCCGCCTTCGCGCGGGCCCCGAGCAGCGCGGCGACGGCGTCCCGGCTGCCGGTCATCTCGGCGGGCAGCGCGGTGTTGGCCACCCCGGTGGCGCGGAACAGTTCGTCGGCGGTGAGCCGGACCAGCTCCGCGTGACCGACCCGCCGCCAGGCGCCGCCGGTGAACACCTCGGGTTCGGCCGGCCGTCGTGTGCCCCGTACCCGCAGCAGCGTCCCGCCGGCGGGCAGCCGGTGAACGCCCGGTTCCGGTGTGGGCTCCGCGACCTCGCGAAGGAGACAATTGAGCAACGGCGCGGCGGCGTACGCGTCGGCGGCCTCGTCCGTGTCGCCCCTGGTGAGGGCGGTGAACACGGTCGGCTTGAAGTCCACGCGATCCATTCGGTCCATTCGATCCCTACGGTGCACTGGTGATCAGTATGTCTGCCGCCGGCGGACGTCCGCGACGCAGTCCCCGTCCCCAAGGAGCCCGCCCGTGCCCCGTCCCTCCACGCCCGACACCGAGGCCGCGTTCGCCGAGGAACTGAGCGGAGTGCGCCCCGACCTCGCGGCGCCGTACGCGGCAGCGCTGCCCGGCGCACGGGCGGCCGTGCTGACCCGGCTGTGGCGCGCCCTGGCGTACGAGCCGCTGCCGTGGATCACCGGCCGCACCCCGGACGGCGACGGGGAGGGCGGAGGCGGCGACCGTCACGGTGAGGGCGGGGGCGGCGACCGTCACGGGGGCGGTGGAGGCCGCGACCGTCACGGGGACGAGGGGGGCGGTGGCCTGACGGTGCGTCTGGCGGACGGCCGCCGGCTGCACGGGCCGCGCCCGGACCCGTACGCCACCGACGGGTACGTGAGCGAAGTACGGCTCGACGGGCGCCCGTACGACCGTCCCGAGCGTCTGGTGGACGCCCTCGGAATCGCGCACGGCGCCGCGTTCTCGGCCGAACTCGGCGGCAGCGTGGCCTCCTTGGCGCTGTCGCGGGCCGACCGGCTGCCCGGCGTTCCGGGAGCGGGCGCGGCGAGCTGGGAGTGGGAGCAGCGGATCGTGGACGGGCATCCGTACCACCCCAACTGCCGTTCCCGGCCCGGCTTCTCGGTGGCCGAGCAGTTCGCCTACGCGCCCGAGCACCGGCCGTCGGTGGACCTCGGCCTGGTCGCGGTGGACGACGCTCTCGTGACGGGCGACTGGCCGAAGTGGCTGCGGGACGGGGAGCGGACACTGATCCCCGCGCACCCCTGGCAGACCGCGCACGTACTGGACGCCGAAATCCAAGAAGGTTTCGCGGCGCGCCCGTTGATGTCGCTGCGGACGCTCGCCGTGCCGGACGGGCCGCACGTGAAGACGGCGTTGAGCGCCCGGCTGACCTCCTCGGTGCGGGACATCTCGGTGTACTCGGTCGAGACGGCGGACACCGTCTCGGCGTTCATGGAGAAGCTGACGGCCCGGCTGGACGCGCCGCTGCACGTCACCCGCACGCTCGGCGCCGCCACCGCCGGAACCCCCGAACTCGCCGCCCTGGTAAGGGAGTCGCCCGACGCGTACGCCGGTACGGGCGAGCGGTGCGTCCCGGTGGCCGCGCTGCCGCTGACGGGGCTGCCCGAGAAGCCGGCGTGGCTGGCCGAGTTCACCCGGCTCGCCCTCGGGGTCGGACTGCGGATGCTGGAGCTGGGGGTGGCGCTGGAGGCGCACGGCCAGAACCTGCTGGTGGTCCTGGACGAGGACAGCACGCCGGTGCGGCTGGTCTACCGCGACCTGGCCGACATCCGGGTCAGTCCGGCCCGGCTGACCCGCCGCGGCGTCGCGGTCCCCCGGCTGTCCGGCCGCGTCGTCACCGACGACGAGACCGCCCTGCGCCGCAAGCTCTTCGGCTCGCTCGTCGGCGGCGCGCTCGGCGCGACCGCCGGTTCGACGGCCGCGCTCCGCGACGCGCTGGAAACGGTCAGGGCGGACCTTCCGCGCACGGCGGACCTGCCCGCGCTCCTCGACGGGCCGCTGCCCGCGAAGGCTTTGACGTTGATGCGGCTGTCCCCGGACACCCCCGGTGACCAGTGGACTCTGCTGCCCCGGCCACTCGGCGGACCGCTCCCGTCCTGAGACGCGGCCCCTCTCGTTTTGAAGCGCGGCACCTTTGATCAATAGGATCCGCCGATGATCACAAGACAACGGCTGGCGGCGGGCGTCTGCGCCCTGCTCGCCGCCCTGACCGCGGGGATCGCGTTCCCGGCCGGCGCGGTCGCCGACGAGACGACGGCGACCGCGCCCAAGGTCGAACTGCTGCTGGACGTCAGCGGTTCGATGCGCGCCCGGGACATCGACGGCGAGTCGCGGATGTCCGCGGCGAAGCAGGCGTTCAACGAGGTGCTCGACGCGACGCCGGAGGAGGTGCAGCTCGGCATCCGCACCCTCGGCGCCAACTACCCCGGCGACGACCGCAAGACGGGCTGCAAGGACACCGCCCAGCTCTACCCCGTGGGGACGCTGGACCGCACCGAGGCCAAGACCGCGGTGGCGACCCTCAACCCGACCGGCTGGACCCCGATAGGCCCCGCCCTGCTGAAGGCGGCCGACGACCTCAAGGGCGGTGAGGGCACCCGGCGGATCGTGCTGATCAGCGACGGCGAGGACACCTGCCAGCCCCTCGACCCCTGCGAGGTGGCCCGCGAGATCGCCGCCAAGGGCATCGACCTCACCATCGACACCCTCGGTCTGGTCCCGAACGTCAAGATGCGCAAGCAGTTGAGCTGCATCGCCGAGGCCACGGGCGGCACCTACACCTCGGTCGAGCACAAGGAACAACTCAGCGACCGGGTCAACCAGTTGGTCGACCGGGCCGCCGACCCGGTGGTGAAGCCGGTGGCCGTCGAGGGCGCCGCCACCTGCACCGGGGCCCCCGCCGTCAAGTCGGGCCTGTACACCGACCGCGAGGAGTTCACGCAGCAGCGCTGGTACCGGGTGGAGCTGGAGCCCGGCAAGGAGCTGCGCGCCTCGGTGAGCATCGCCGCGGACCGCCAGGTCAACCCGGACTACGGGGTGCTGCTGCGGGCGGTCACGCTGCACGGCCGGGAGATCGTGCGCGGCGAGGCGGCCGGACACGGCCGCACCGACGTGGTGTCGACCGGTCTGCGCTACCCGAAGGCCGAGAGCGACGACGAGAACGCGCCCGCCGAGGTCGTCTGCCTCCAGGTGTCCAACTCCTTCTCCGCGGCGGCCGGTGTGAAGACCACGCCCGGGCTGCCGCTGGAGCTGACCGTCGACGTCGTCGACGGCCCCGACCAGGCGGCGGACGTGGCCTCGTTCGGCCTCGGACGCGGCTGGTGGCTGCTCGGCGCGCTGGTGATCGCCGGCTTCCTCGCCGGTGTCCTGTGGGGCTGGATCTCACGCTGGCGCTTCGCGGTCTGGAGGACCAACTGATGCGTGTCCGACGTGTGTTGACCACGGCCGTGCTGCTGCTGGGGGTCGTCGCGGCGTCCGCCCCGCTCGGCGCGGGCCCCGCCCTCGCCGACTCCTCGCCGTCGGCGAGCCCGTCCGGCGACGACAGCGCGCCCACCGAGGCCGGTACGTCGTTCCGTACGGCGACCGAGATCGAGCAGGGCACCCGGGCGACCGCCAACGGTTCCACCGGTGACTACCTGTACTGGTCGTTCCCGGCGGACGCCGGGCAGCGGCCCACGGTGAAGGCGACGGTGAAGCTGCCCGAGGCGTCCAAGCGCGCCGCCGCGCAGACCTGGCAGATCGACGTGTACGACGGGCTGCGGCGTCGGCAGGCCTGCCAGTACGGGGCGCAGACCCGCACGGCGGCCGCGGACGCGGCCTCGGTGGAGCTGGCTTGCACCCTGCGCACCGTCCGCGCCTGGTCGGAGACCTGGGCCAACGACCCGCTGCCGGGCACCTACTACATCCGGCTCACCGCCACCGGGCTCGGGGCCGGTGACCTCGGTCAGCCGGTGAGCGCCGAGGTGCGGGTGGAGTCCAAGGACATCGGCGGTTCGGCCGCGGTGGACGGTTCGCTCGCCAAGCCCCTCGTGCCGGGTGTCGCCGTGACGTCCGAGAAGTCCGAGGACTCGGAGAAGGACTCCGGTTCGGCCTCGGCCGCGCTGTCCTCGCTCGAACCCGATGACGGCTGGACCTCCGGCTGGTGGTCCGACCGGTGGGTGTGGACCGGGATCGGCGGTGTCCTCGCGGCCCTCGCCGGCATCGGCGGCTACGCCCTGACCCGGGGCCGGGGCCGCCCCGGCCGGGTACCGCCGGGCGCCTGACCCGACTGCTTCGCCCACGGCCCGCCGCACCCCTTCCGGGATGCGGCGGGCCTCGTCGTGCGCGCCCGGCCCGCCGAAGCGCCGGTCCGCGCGTCACCCGACGTCCGGCACCCGGCTCCCGGCACCTGGCACCTGGTATCCGGCATCCGGCATCCGGCCCTCTCGGGGAGGCTCAACAGCCGTCAGACAGCGCGCAGTTCCTTGGCCAGCGGCCCGTCTCCCGTCACCTCGGCCCGGCCCGCGCGCAGCACGTCGAGCAGGGTCGCCTCACCCCGGCTCACCGCCTCACACGTGCCGGTGTCCAGCGTCAGCCGGGCGTCCGGTTCCCCGGGCGCGGGCCCGTCGCCGTAGGGCGGCGCGTCCCCGTCACCGAGCCGCACGTGGAACCGGCCCTCGTCCAGGCGGACTTCGACCAGCCCCTCCCCCGCTCCGAGGGCGCGCAGCCCGCGCAGCAGCGGCAGCGCGAACCAGTGCGCCCGTACCGCGTCGGTGGGCCGCCGCTCGTCCAGCGCGGGCGCGCCCCACTCGCCGAGGGCCTGGAGGACGGGCAGCAACTCCTTGCCGCGTCCGGTGAGTTCGTAGACGTAGGCCGCACCGGGCGGCGACAGCCGGCGGCGGGTGGTCAGGCCGTCGCGCTCCATGTCCTTCAGCCGGGAGGCGAGGACGTCGGTGCTGACTCCCGGCAGATCGGCGTGCAGATCGGTGTACCGGCGCGGCCCGCCGAGCAGTTCGCGGACGATCAGGAGGGTCCACCGGTCCCCGACGGCGTCGAGGGCGCGGGCGGCGGAACAGTACTGATCGTAGCTTCGGCGCGGTGACATGCGACGCAGTCTAGCCATCTTGTTGGACTTTCCAAGCTCACACTTGGTAAAACCAAGCAACACCACAACCGGAGGGCGCAGCGCATGGAGTTCCGGCAGTCGAGCAAGCTCAGCGAGGTCTGTTACGAGATCCGCGGCCCGGTGATCGAGCACGCCGACGCACTGGAGGCGGCGGGCCACAGCGTGCTGCGCCTCAACACCGGCAATCCCGCCCTCTTCGGTTTCGAGGCGCCGGAGGAGATCCTCCAGGACATGATCCGGATGCTGCCGCGGGCACACGGCTACACGGATTCCCGGGGTGTCCTGTCGGCCCGCCGCGCGGTCGCCCAGCGCTACCAGGACCGGGGCCTCCCCGTCGACGTGGACGACGTCTTCCTCGGCAACGGCGTGTCCGAGCTGGTCTCCATGGCCGTACAGGCCCTCGTCGAGGACGGCGACGAAGTCCTGATCCCCGCACCGGACTTCCCGCTGTGGACGGCCGTCACGACGCTGGCCGGCGGCAAGGCGGTGCACTACCTGTGCGACGAACAGGCCGACTGGTACCCGGACCTGGACGACATGGCGTCGAAGATCACCGACCGGACCCGCGCGGTCGTCATCATCAACCCCAACAACCCGACGGGCGCGGTCTATCCGAAGGAGATCGTCGAGGGCATCCTCGATCTCGCCCGCCGGCACGGCCTGATGGTGTTCGCGGACGAGATCTACGACCAGATCCTCTACGACGACGAGGTGCACCACTCGGCCGCCGCCCTCGCCCCCGATCTGGTGGTCCTCACCTTCTGCGGGCTGTCGAAGACCTACCGTGTCGCCGGTTTCCGCTCCGGCTGGCTGGTCGTCACCGGGCCCAAGCAGCACGCCCGCAGCTATCTGGAGGGGCTGACGATGCTGGCCTCGATGCGGCTGTGCGCCAACGCGCCCGCGCAGTACGCCATCCAGGCCGCGCTGGGCGGCCGGCAGTCCATCCACGAGCTGACCGCGCCCGGCGGCCGGCTGCGCGAGCAGCGCGACCGCGCCTGGCAGAAGCTCAACGAGATCCCGGGCGTCTCCTGCGTCAAACCGAAGGGCGCGCTGTACGCGTTCCCGCGCATCGACCCGGCGGTGCACCCGATCCACGACGACGAGAGGTTCGTCCTCGACCTGCTGCTCCGCGAGAAGATCCAGGTCGTCCAGGGCACCGGCTTCAACTGGCCGCGCCCCGACCACTTCCGCATCCTCACGCTGCCGCACGCCGACGACCTCGACGCGGCGATCAGCAGGATCGGACGGTTCCTGAGCGGGTACCGGCAGTAGACCCCGGCCCCGGCGGCGCGGTGGAGCGGGGTGGCAGCGGCGGTAGGGCCGACCGGGGGAGCCGGTGCTGCGGTCCCGCCCGGCGGGTGACACCGTACGGGGGACAACATCTGACGCAGGGACGGAAAGGGCGCGGCGATGGGTGATCTGCTCCTCGTACGGCACGGCGAGACCGAATGGTCGCTGTCGGGACGGCACACGGGGTCGACCGATGTGCCGCTGACCGACAACGGGCGGGAGCACGCGCGGCGGCTCGCCCCGCTGATCGCCCGGCACCACATCGCGGCGGCGTTCGTCAGCCCGATGAGCCGGGCCCGGGAGACCGCCCAGCTCGCCGGAATCGGCGGCGCCCGCGTGGACGCGGACCTCTCCGAGTGGGACTACGGCGGCTACGAGGGGATCACCACCGTCGAGATCCACCGCGAGCGGCCCGACTGGTTCCTGTTCACCGACGGCGTCACGGCTGGGCCGCCGGAGCATCCCGGGGAGAGCCCGGAGCAGGTCGGGGCGCGGGCCGAACGGATGCTGGCCAAGATCGACGCCGCGCTCGCCGAGTCGGAGGGCAGCGTGGTCGTCGTCTCGCACGGCCATTTCCTGCGGGTGCTGACCGCGCGGCGGCTCGGGCTGACCGCCCAGTCCGGCGCCCTGTTCCAGCTCGGCACCGGCACGATGAGCCGGCTGAGCACCGAGCACCGGCGGCATGTGGTGGCCGGGTGGAATGTCAGACCCGACGCGTACTGTTCCCATGGTCCGCTCACCCCCGCCGGGGAGGCGCCCGAGCAGCGCTGACCGGCGGCCGGGGCGGGGCGGAGTGCCGTGGCACCGACGGGTGGAGGGAGCGCGCCGTGACACGACCGCCGAGCGCCGCGCAGCGGCGCCTGATCGAGGCCGCCGATCCCGTCACCGGGCGGCTGAAGGGCCCCGAGGCGCAGCTCGCCGCCCTGGTGAGGCAGGGGCTCGCCTTCCGCCATCCGCGTCCGCCGCGCGACCACTTCCTGACACCGGCCGGGCACCGGATACGCGAGGCCGCGCAGGACGCCCCCGCCGCGCCGCCGGCCCAGCCCGACCCCGCCCCGGAGACGTCCGCCGGGGCCGGCGCCGGGGTCTTCGCGGCGCGGATCGGCGGCGAGGAGGCGGCCGACTCCGGCCCGGCGCGGCTGCGGGAGGTGCACAGCGCCTGGCAGGGACTCCTGGAGCTGCGGCGCATGACCCGTGCGGACGGCGCCACGGACCTGCCGTGCGCCTGGGAGCGTACGCATCTGGTGCGGGCCGCCGCGCTCGCCCTGGAGGCGGCGGGGCACCGGCCGGCCGGGGTGGCGGGCGGCGGCTACCGGGTGCGGGCGACCCCCCAGCCGGAGGCGGTCGCCGTCCACGAACCGGACCTCGCGGCGCTGCGGGCCTGCGCGGCCACCCTGGAGCGGGCGGGCTGGCAGACGGGCGAGCACACCGAACCACGTACCGGCACCCGCTACGTCCTGGCCTCGCCCCGCCGGGCCTGAGGCGAAGCTACCCGGCGGGCCTGGGCCGAAGCTGGCCGCCGGGCCTGGGCTGAAGCTACCCGCCGGGCCGGAGCTGCGGGTCCCCGCCGGGGCTGCCGCCTCGGGGGCCCGGACGGATGTGCTGTACAAGGGAGTTGGCCGGTTCCCGCTTTCCGGGCGACCGGCCGGTCAGTCGCACCGCAGTCGTCGAAGGGACCGTCGTGGCAGAACCGTTTTCCGTGCCCGTGACCGTGCGCGGGTACGAGACCGATGTGCAGGGTCATCTCAACCAGGCCGTGTACCTCCAGTACGCCGAGCACGCCCGCTGGTCGGTGCTCCAGGCGGCCGGGATCAGCCAGGCGGTCCTGGCGGGCCGGGGCGTGGGGCCGGTCGCCCTGGAGACGACGATCCGCTACCGGCGGGAGCTGCGGGCCGGTGACGAGGTCGAGGTGACGTGCGCGTTCCTGTGGGGCGAGGGGAAGACCTTCCGCATCGAGCAGGTCATCCGCAGGACGGACGGGACGGTGGCCGCCGAGATCACCGCGGTCGGCGGTCTGATGGACCTCACGGAACGCAGACTGCTGCCGGACCCGCGTGACGCCTTCAAGTCGCTGGCCACCGACCCGGGCCCGCTGGGCCTGTAGCCGCAGGGGAAAGCCCCGGAGGCATCCCCGCCACGGGCGGTCCCGGCCCCGGGACCGAACCCGGCCTCCGGGCTCACCGACCCCGGGGGAACCCGCCCGTCCGTGCTCGCCCGGCCCCGGGCTCGACCCCGCCCCGGCCCCTACGCGTCCAGCAGCTCCGGCCGGTGCTCCGCGTCGTAGGCCGCGCGGGACTCGGCGATGGTGACGCGGTGCCGCTCGGCCCAGTCGGTCAGGGAGAGCAGCGTCGCGTGCAACTCGCGCGCCACCGGGGTGAGTTCGTACTCGACCTTCGGGGGCACCGTCGGGTGGACGGTGCGGGTGACGAGTCCGTCGCGCTCCAGATGACGCAGGGTGAGGGTCAGCATGCGGCGGCTGATCCCCTCGATGCTGCGCTCCAGTTCGGTGAAGCGGATCGGGCCGTGCGCCGCGGCCACGAGGATCAGCACGCTCCATTTTCCGGCGACCCTGTCAAGAACCTCGCGGACCGGGCACGCCTGCGCGAGCACTGCCTGCGACGTAACACGGGTGTTCCCCTGGGACATCCGAGTGCCTCCTTATGCCGTCTCCCATGGTCA
The DNA here is from genome assembly GCF_040703595.1 of Streptomyces sp. NPDC007084. Lineage (NCBI taxonomy): Bacteria > Bacillati > Actinomycetota > Actinomycetes > Kitasatosporales > Streptomycetaceae > Streptomyces > Streptomyces sp. NPDC007084. Next base: position 48,545 of record NZ_JBEYFY010000016.1, on the reverse strand, counting down.
CTGACGATGTACCCCGTTACAAGTCGTGCACCAAGGAGCGCGTCCACGGGCCGGTCACGGTCCGTGGCGGACACGGAGGCTGTCGTCATGTCGTCCCGGACCGGGCCCGCGGGCCCCGCACCACGAAGGTACTCGCGCCGGGCCACGCTCGGGGTGCTCTGCGCCGGGACGCTGATGACCGTCCTGGACGGGAACATCGTCACCGTCGCGATGCCCGCGATCCAGAGCGATCTCGGGTTCTCGGCCGCCGGGCTGGCCTGGGTCGTGAACGCCTATCTGATCCCGTTCGGCGGGCTGCTGCTGCTCGTCGGGCGGCTCGGCGATCTGGTGGGCCGCCGGCGGATGTTCACGGCGGGGCTCGCCGTGTTCACGCTGGCGTCCGTACTGTGCGGGGTCGCGACCGGGCCCGCCGTACTGGTCGCGGCCCGGGCCCTCCAGGGCGTCGGCGGAGCGATGACCTCGGCGGTCGTCCTCGGGATGCTGGTGTCGCTGTTCCCCGGGCCGCGCGAACAGGGCCGCGCCATCGCGGTGTTCAGCGCGGTCGGCGCGGCCGGCGGGGCGCTCGGCGGGGCGCTGACGCAGACGCTCGGCTGGCACTGGATCTTCCTGATCAACCTGCCGATCGGGGTGCCGGCCTGGGCCGCCGCGCTGCGGGTCCTGGCCCCGGACCGGGGCGAGGGCCTCGGCCGGGGCGCCGACTACCCCGGCGCCGCCCTCGTCACCGGCGCGCTGATGCTGACGGTGTACACGATCGTCGGCTCCGGGGACCGGGGTCTTGGCGGCACGCTCGCGCTCGGCGCCCTCGCGGCGGCCCTGTTCGCCGGTTTCACGCTGCGCCAGGCCCGGGCCGCCCGTCCGCTGCTGCGCCTGCGGCTGTTCCGCTCCCAGACGCTGACGAGCGCCAACGCGGTGCAGATCCTGATGATCGCCGGGATGTACGGCTTCCAGTACATCGGCGCGCTGTACCTGCAACGGGTGCTCGGCTACAGCGAGTTGGCGACCGGGACGGCGTTCCTGCCGGCGCCGGTCGCCATCGGCTTCCTGATGCTGACCCTGTCGGCGCGCACCATCGCCCGCTTCGGCCCCTACCGGGTACTGCTCGCCGGGCTCGCGCTGATCACGGCGGGCCTCGCGCTGCTCGCCCGCGCCCCGGTCGACGGGTCCTACGGCGTCGACGTGCTGCCCGTACTGCTGCTGCTCTCCGCGGGGTTCGCGGCGGCGATGCCCGCGGTCACGGGGCTCGCGATGTCGGGGGCCCGCCCCGAGGACGCGGGGCTGGCGTCGGGGCTGTTCAACACGACCCAGGTGGTGGGCGGTTCGCTCGGACTGGCCGTTCTGACGACGCTGGCGGCGAGCCGCACCGGTCACCTCGTGGACGCGGGCGGGCAGGCCGTGGCCGCGACGGCGGACGGCTACCGGCTGGCCTTCACCGTGGCGGCGGCACTGACGGCCACCGCGCTGACCTCGGCCGCCGTCCTGCTGTACCCCGGGCGGAACACCGGACCTTCCCCGGCGGAAGCGGAATCCGCGGCACGTGAGGTCGCCGAGGCGGTCAACCAGCCCCCGCCGAACGGGTGTACGCCCTTTCGAATCTCTGGTAGGAAACCTTCCTAACAATGCACGGCCCCACCACTCCCCTACCGGAGGCACCGTGAAAACCCCCCACATAGGCGCGGACACCCCCCGCCCCGGCACCTCGCGCCGCGCCCTGCTCGCCGCGCTCGGCGCGTCGCTCGTGGCCACCCCGCTCCTCGCGAACCAGCGCGCGACCGCGGCAGCGGCCGGGCTCGACGACCCGGCGAAGAAGGAGATCGCCATGAAGCTGGTCTCCAGCGCGGAGAACTCCTCCCTGGACTGGAAGGCGCAGTACAAGTACATCGAGGACATCGGCGACGGCCGCGGCTACACCGCCGGGATCATCGGCTTCTGCTCCGGCACCCACGACATGCTCGACCTGGTCGAGCTGTACACCCGGCGTCAGCCCGGCAACGTACTGGCCGCCTACCTGCCCGCGCTGCGCGGGGTCGACGGCAGCGACTCCCACGAGGGACTGGACCCCGGCTTCCCCGCCGCCTGGCGCGAGGCCGCCCAGGACACCGCCTTCCAGCAGGCCCAGAACGACGAGCGCGACCGCGTCTACTTCAACCCCGCCGTGCGGCAGGGCAAGTCGGACGGCATCGGCGTACTCGGTCAGTTCACCTACTACGACGCCATCGTCATGCACGGCGACGGCGACGACAGCACGAGCTTCGGCGGCATCCGCGGGCGCGCGCTGGCCAAGGCCAGGCCGCCGGCCCAGGGCGGCGACGAGGTGACGTATCTGAACGCCTTCCTCGACGCGCGGGTGTGGGCCATGAAGCAGGAGGAGGCCCACTCCGACACCAGCCGCGTCGACACCGCGCAGCGGGTCTTCGTCCGCAACCGGAACCTGAACCTGGACACGCCGCTGGACTGGAAGGTCTACGGCGACAGCTACCACATCGGCTGATCCGCGCGCGGCCGGCGAAGGGCGCGGCACGTTCCCCGTGCCGCGCCCTTCTCGGTGCCCGCCGCCCGTCCGGTCAGTGGGCCGGTACCGCCTTGAGGTCCTCGCCGGCCTCCATGGGGTGGGTGACCTCACCGGCGTTCTCCCGGCCCCTGCCGAGGTGGTTGAAGACCAGGTTGAGGACCACCGCCGCGACACAGCCGGTCGAGATGCCGGAGTCGAGCACGATCCGCGCGGTCTCCGGGAACGCGTGGTAGAACCCGGGCGCGGTGATCGGGATGATGCCGACCGCGAGCGAGACCGCCACGATCAGTACGTTGTTGTCCTTCTCCAGACCGGCCCTGACCAGGGTCTGGATACCGCTGGCGGCCACCGAGCCGAACAGGACGACCCCGGCTCCGCCGAGCACCGGGCGCGGCACCACGGCGATCAGGGAGGCGGCCATCGGGCACAGCCCCATCAGCACCAGGAAGCCGCCGCCGGTGGCGACGACGTACCGGCTGCGGATACGGGTCATCGCCACCAGACCGATGTTCTGCGCGAAGGCGCTGCACATGAAGCCGTTGAACAGCGGGCTCAGTGCCGAGCCGAGGGTGTCCGCGCGCAGCCCGGCCGCGATGGTCCTCTCGTCGGCGGGCCGCTCGACTATCTCGCCGAGCGCCAGCATGTCCGCGGTCGACTCGGTCATCGAGACGACCATCACCACGCACAGCGAGAGGATCGCGGCGAGGTGGAACTGCGGTGCGCCGAAGTGGAACGGCGTCGGGAAACCGACCACGTCGGCGTCGGCGACCGGGCCGAAGTCCGTGACCCCGAACGGGATCGCGACGAGGGTTCCGGCGATCAGCCCGAGCAGGACGGCGATCTGCTTGACGAAGCCGCGGGTGAAGCGGCGCAGCAGCAGCACGATGACGAGGGTCACCGCGGCGAGGCCGAGGTAGGTCCGCGAACCGTAGTCGTGGGCGGCGGGGTCGGGGCCCTGTGCCCAGCCGAAGGCGACCGGCAGCAGGGAGACGCCGATGAGCGTGATGACGCTGCCGGTGACCACGGGCGGGAAGAAGCGGACGGCCTTGCTGAAGAAGGGGGCCGCGAGGAAGCCGAGGACACCGGCGACGATGACCGCGCCGTAGATGATCGGCAGGGCGTCGCTCTTGTCCTTGGCCGCGGCGACGACGGCGGTCATCGGGGCGACGCCGGCGAAGGTGACGCCGTTGACGAAGGGCAGCCGGGCTCCGATCTTCCAGAAGCCGAGGGTCTGGAGGAAGGTGGCTAGTCCCGCGGTGAACAGACAGGCACCGGTGAGGAAGGTGAGTTCGGTGGCGGACAGCCCGACGGCGGCGCCCACGATCAGGGGTGGCGCGACGACTCCGGCGTACATGGCGGCCACGTGTTGCAGGCCGCTCGTCGCCATCTTCAGGGCGGGCAGTTTCTCGTCAACCGGGTGCTTCGACTGGCCAGTTGCTCCAGTTGCTCCAGTTGGTCGTGCATCGGTGCTGGGCTCGGGCTGGGCGGCCACGGCGGCTCCTCCGGTCGGGTACACGTCGTCGGCGACGTGGGTGTCAGGGAGGTGATGCGCGGTCGTGCGGGACCGGGACGATGACCGTCGCGCGGACGCGTGTCCGCGCGGCGGAGACCGTTCCGGGGCGCGCACGTCCATGCACGCCCCGGATACGGCCGCCGTGGACCCCGCTCGGGTCCACGGCCACCGGCCGAGGGCCGTCCCCCTCGGCCGGAGATCTTCTGTTGTCAGGCCCGCGCGGCGATCCGCGCCAGGCGCTGCGCCTGCGCGCGCGTGGAGCGGGCGATGGCGTCCTCGTCGACGGTGCGGAGCCGGCCGTCCTCGACGACCGGCTTTCCGTTGACGAGGGAGAGGGTGACCGGCGCTGCCGCGCCGAAGACGAGCGCCGTCACCGGGTCGGCGATCGAGGCGTGCGCCAGGGTGTCCAGGTTCCACAGCACGAGGTCGGCGAGCTTGCCCGCCTCCAGGGAGCCGATCTGGCTCGCCCGGCCGAGGACCTGGGCGCCGCCGAAGGTGCCGAGGCGCAGTGCCTGGCGGGCGTTCAGGGCGGCTTCGCGGTGGGCGCCGAGACGGTTGATGAGGAGCGCGTTGCGCAGTTCGGTGTGGAGTTCGCCGGACTCGTTGGAGGCGGTGCCGTCGACGCCGAGGCCGACCGGGACGCCGGCCGCGAGCATGTCGGGGACGCGGGCGATGCCGGCGGCGAGGCGGGCGTTGGAGGACGGGCAGTGGGCGACGCCCGTCTTCGTACGGGCGAACGCGGCGATGTCGGAGTCGTTCATGTGGACGCAGTGCGCCATCCACACGTCCTCGCCGAGCCAGCCGGTCGACTCGAAGTAGTCGGTCGGGCCCATGCCGAACAGTTCCTTGCAGAACTGCTCCTCCTCGACGGTCTCCGAGCCGTGCGTGTGCAGCCGTACGCCCTTGCGGCGGGCCAGTTCGGCGCCCTGCTTCATGAGTTCGGTGGAGACGGAGAAGGGGGAGCAGGGTGCGACGGCGACCTGGGTCATGGCGTCGAAGGAGGCGTCGTGGTGCTCGTCGACGGTGGCCTCGGTGGCGGCGAGGGCTCCGTCGAGGGTCTCGACGGCGAAGTCCGGGGGCAGTCCGCCGTCCTTCTCGCTGCGGTCCATGGAGCCGCGGGCGAGGGTGAAGCGGACGCCGGTCTCGCGGGCGGCGCGGATGATGGCGCCGGACAGGTCGCCGGAGTCCTTCGGGAAGACGTAGTGGTGGTCCATGGCGGTGGTGACTCCACCGCGGGCCATCATCGCGAGGGAGCCCTGCGCGGCCGAGTAGGCCATCGGCTCGTCGATGCGCGCCCAGGTCGGGTAGAGGGCGACGAGCCAGTTGAAGAGGTTGTGGTCCGTGGCGAGGCCGCGGGTGATCCACTGGTAGAAGTGGTGGTGGGTGTTGACCAGGCCGGGGGTGGCCAGGTGCCCGGTGCCGTCGATGCGGCGGACCACGTTCTCCAGGCTGTCGGGGGCCTTTCCGGCGCCCACCGACTCGATCCTGTTGTCGGTGACGACGATGTGCCCCGAGGCGTACTCGGTGTCGTCCGCGTCCACGGTCGCGATGGCGCAGTTCTCGATGACGATGCGCTGGACTGCCACGGCGGTTCCTCGTTCTTCCCATTGGCGGACGGACCCGGGGGCCGAGCGGGGTGACGACCGGGTCCGTGGTGCTGTGCTGCGCAGATGCCCCCGCTCTCCCCCTGGGACCGGGGCCTGCCGATCGGATCATGCCGTGGTACGCGGGGTACCCCGGCGCCACCCGACCCGAACGGCGGACCCTTGACGCCGGCGCACGCGTCGGGGCTACAGCGGCAGTACCGGGGGCGGCCCGTGCGGACCGCCCGTGCGGTACTACAGGTTGGTGAGGTCCACCGGGATGTGCGGCTCGCAGCCGTCGCGCAGGATGGTGGCCTCGATGAGCCCGTACGGGCGGTCGGCCGCGTAGTAGACCTCGTTGTCGTTCTCCAGGCCGAACGGCTTGAGGTCCACCAGGAAGTGGTGCTTGTTCGGCAGGGAGAAGCGGACCTCGTCGATCTCGCTGCGGTTGTTGATGATCCGCGCGCCCATCTGGTACAGGGTCTGCTGGAGCGAGAGCGAGTAGGTCTCCGCGAAGGCCTGGAGCATGTGCTTCCTGACCTGGTCGTAGGACTTCTCCCAGTTGGGCGTCTTCTGCTCGTCGCCGCTCCAGTTGAACCGCCAGCGGCCGGAGACCTGGGTGGCCAGGATGCGGTCGTAGGCCTCCTGGAGCGTCGTGTACTTGTCCTTGACGTAGCCCCAGAACTCGGAGTTGGTCGAGTTCATCACGACGAGGTCCTTGAGGCCGGAGATGACCTCCCACTTCTCGCCGTCGAAGGTGATCTGGGTGACGCGGGTCTCCTGGCCCTTTCGGACGAAGGAGTGCTTGACCTCGTCGGCGCCGATGAAGCGGGAGTTGGCGTCGGAGGCCTCGATCCGCTCCCAGGCGTACTCCTCGATGCGGATGCGGGCCTGCTTGATCGGCTCCTGGCTGGTCACGAAGTGCCGGGCCAGGTGGATGCCGAACTGCTCGGCGGACTCGATGCCGTACTCCTTGGCGAAGGCGTACACCGTGTTCTTGGTGGTGTCCGTCGGCAGGACGTTCGCGTTGGAGCCCGAGAGGTGGACCTCCTGCATGTCGCCGCTCAGCGCGACGGACACGTTCAGGTCCTTGATGTGGTGGGTGTCGCCGTCGCGGGTGATCTTGACGACGCGGTTCTCGGCCTTGCCGTACTGGTTCTGTCCCAGGAGTACCGGGTGGGCGCGGCGGGAAGGGTCGGTCATGTCTGCTAGCTCCCTCGGTAAACGGAGTAGCCGAACGGGTTGAGCAGCAGCGGTACGTGGTAGTGCTCGCCCGGCCTGACGGCGAAGGTGATGGCCACCTCGGGGAAGAACGTCTCGCTGTCCCGATTCGCGGGGGCGTCCTGCTGCGCATCGGCTTGCTGTGTCGCTGGTTCCGGCTCGAAGTACGCCTCGACCTCGAAGTCGAGCCGTACGTGGGTCGTGCCCTCCGGCAGGGCCGGAAGATCCTTGCACCGGCCGTCCGCGTCGGTGGCGGAGCCGCCGAGCGCCTGCCAGGCGGCCTCGCGCCCGGCGCGGGCGGCGAGCCGGACGGCGACGCCCTCGGCGGGGCGGCCGACGCTGGTGTCCAGGATGTGCGTGGACACGGAGGCGGTGGTGTCGGTGCTCATGCCTCTTCTTCCTCTACGAGATTGCCGAGCCGGATGCGGTTGATCTTCCCCAGTTCGACGCGGACGATCTCGCGTTCCCGGGCGGCGGAGTTGCCGATCCGCTCCTTGACCGCGTCCCGCATCTGCTCGCCGGTCCGGCCGGTGGCGCAGATGAGGAAGACGTGGCCGAACTTCTCCTGGTAGGTCAGGTTCAGTTCGAGCATCTCCTCCCTGAGTTCCGCGGAGGCGCCGGCCATGCCGCGCTGCTCCCGGGAGGAGGTGGGGTCGCCGGGCTTCGGCCGCCCGATGGGCGGGTGCCCGGCCATCGCCTCGGCCAGGTCCGCTTCGGTCAGCTCGGCCATGGCGGCGTCGCTCGCGGTGTAGAGGTCGTCGGCGGTGGCGTACGGGCGGCCGGCGAGCAGTCGCGCGGCCCATGCCCGGGAGGCGCATGCCTCGTGGAGGGCGGCGCGGGCCGCGTGCTCCTCCAGTGCGTTGAACCGGGCGAGGCCGCCAGGTGTCGTACTCGACGTCACGGGAAGCCTCCGTGGCCTTGTGCTGGACGGGCTGCGGGATAGCTAACGCTCTCGGAAACACCACGTCAACACTTTGTTGAAAACTTGGGGTAACAAAAACCGCCGCCCGGACGTTCCGGACGGCGGCAGCCGGCGGCGGCCCGAACTCCGCCTCCCTCAGGGGTATCCGCGCTGGTCAGGCGTCCTTCTCGCGGTTCAGGTAGTTGTAGACGGTGAAGCGGCTGACGCCCAGCGCGCCCGCGACGGTCTCCACTCCGTGGCGCACCGAGAAGGCGCCGCGCGCCTCCAGTATCCGTACGACCTCCTGCTTGGCGCGGCGGTCGAGGTCGGCGAGCGGCTTGCCCTGCTTGCGTTCCAGGGCGGCGAGGATGTGGTCGAGCGAGTCGGCGAGCTGGGGCAGGCGCACGGCGACGACGTCGGCGCCCTCCCAGGACAGCACGACGTCGTCGGCGCCGGCCTGCTCGGGCGGCAGCATCTCGCCCCCCATCGCGTCGACCAGCGGCTTGACCGCCGTGACGAAGGGGTCGTCCCCGATACCGGTCACTTATCGCCCTCCCCGGCGGCACTCACGACGTTGACCTGGAGCGAGACGCGGGTGGCGCCGGCCTCCAGGGTTCTGCGCAGCAGCGCGTCGACGGCGGTCAGCACGGAGTCCGCGCCGCCTTCCGCGGTGTTGCCGAACGGGCCGACGTCCACGGCCTCCAGGTCGGCCGCCTCGATGACCTCGCGGGCGACCAGCGCGTGCCGGGGCGCCTCGTCGAGGTCGAAGGGCTCGGTCGTGAACTCCACTCTCAATCGCACGGGCTCAACCTACTGCGCGGAGCCGCCGGCCCGGCAGCCCCCTCCGGAGCGGGACGGCTTTCCGGCGGCACCCCCTTGACAAGGTCCGACACCCGGCGGCAATCTTCCATTAAGCAGAAACGAACTTCCGCAATACGGAATCCCGAAATCTCCGGGGATCAGCGATCGCGGAGGCCCTGCGGAACCGCCGGCCCCGGCCGACAGCACGGCCGCCAGTACGGAAGGGAGCGCCGACCCCCATGGGATTCGCCGACCAGCGCTTCAACGTCAACCTGTCGATCCTCTTCACGGAACTCCCGCTCCTGGAGCGCCCCGCGGCCGCCGCCGCGGCGGGCTTCACCGCGGTCGAGCTGTGGTGGCCCTGGGTCGACTCCCCCACCCCCGAGCAGTCCGAACTCGACGCCCTGAGGAAGGCGATCGAGGACGCGGGCGTCCGGCTCACCGGACTCAACTTCTACGCCGGGCGGTTGCCGGGACCGGACCGGGGCGCCCTGTCGCTCCCCGGCGAGGAGTCGGAGCGGTTCCGCGCCAACATCGACGTGGCCGCCGACTTCGCCGCCTCGCTCGGCTGCACGGCGCTCAACGCGCTGTACGGCAACCGGGTCGAGGGCGTGGACCCGGCCGAGCAGGACGCGCTCGCGCTGGAGAACCTGGTCCTCGCGGCCCGCGCCGCCGACCGGATCGGCGCGATCCTGCTGATCGAGACGCTCAACCAGCCGGAGTCGCCGCGCTATCCGCTGGTGAGCGCCCCGGCCGGCATCGGCGTCGTCGACAAGGTCAACGAGGCGACGGGACTGGGCAACGCCAAGTTCCTCATGGACCTCTACCACCTGTCCATGAACGGCGAGGACCTGCCGCAGGTGATCGCCGCGTACGCCGACCGGACCGGCCATGTGCAGATCGCCGACAACCCCGGCCGCGGCGCCCCGGGCACCGGCACCCTCCCGCTGGAGGAACTCCTCGACCAGCTCGCCAAGGCCGGTTACGAGGGATTCGTCGGCCTGGAGTACAAGCCGGGCGACCGGCCGAGCGCGGAGGCCTTCGACTGGCTGCCCGCCGCCGCCCGCGCCGCCCGCTGAGCGGCAGCCCCACGACACAGCAGAGATCGACGCAACGGAACAGCAGAGCAACAGAACAGCAGAGCAACAGAGCAGCAGAGATTCCAGAGAGGCACCCTCATGAGCAACACCAATTTGCCCCGGATCGCCTGGATCGGTCTCGGCATCATGGGCTCGCCCATGTCGGAGAACCTGATCAAGGCCGGGTACGACGTCACCGGCTTCACGCTGGAGAAGGACAAGCTGGACCGCCTGTCCGCCGCCGGCGGCACCGCCGCGGGATCGATCGCCGAGGCGGTCCGGGACGCCGACGTGGTGATCACGATGGTGCCCGCCTCCCCGCAGGTCGAGGCCATCGCGTACGGCGCCGACGGCATCCTGGAGAACGCGCGGTCCGGCGCCCTGCTGATCGACATGTCCTCGATCACCCCGCAGACCTCGGTTGACCTCGCGAAGGCCGCGAAGGACAAGGGCATCCGCGTCCTGGACGCCCCGGTGTCCGGAGGCGAGGCCGGCGCGATCGAGGCCGTGCTGTCCATCATGGTCGGCGGCGAGCAGGCCGACTTCGAGGCGGCGGAGCCCATCTTCGAGGCGCTGGGCAAGACCATCGTGCTGTGCGGCCCGCACGGCTCGGGCCAGACCGTGAAGGCCGCCAACCAGCTCATCGTCGCCGTGAACATCCAGGCGTGCGCCGAGGCCGTGGTCTTCCTGGAGAAGTCCGGCGTCGACCTGAAGGCCGCGCTCGACGTCCTCGGCGGCGGGCTCGCGGGCTCCACCGTGCTGGCGCGCAAGAAGGACAACTTCCTCAACCGCGACTTCAAGCCGGGCTTCCGCATCGACCTGCACCACAAGGACATGGGCATCGTCACGGACGCCGCCCGCACTGTCGGCGCCGCGCTGCCCGTCGGCGCCGTGGTCGCCCAGCTCGTCGCCAGTCTGCGCGCGCAGGGCGACGGCGGCCTGGACCACTCCGCGCTGCTGCGCGCGGTCGAGCGCCTGTCCGGCGCCCGGCTCTGACCCGCCGGGTTCCTCGAACCTCCGGCCCGCGGTGGCGCCGACACCTGTCCTGTCGCGCCCAGGCGTCACCGCGGCCCGGATCTCTTCAACAAACTGTTGACGTCCTGTTCGCCCCGAACCTAGGCTCCACGAAGCGGAGTGGTCCACATAGCGGAAGAAGGTTTCCGCTGACCCCGCTGCCCACACGTACGGAAGGTCCACGATGTCGAAGCGCGTGCTCACGACCGAGTCCGGCGCCCCGGTCGCCGACAACCAGAACTCCGCCACCGCCGGCGTTGGCGGCCCGCTCCTGCTCCAGGACCAGCACCTCCTGGAGAAGCTCGCCCGCTTCAACCGTGAGCGCATCCCGGAGCGTGTGGTGCACGCCCGCGGCTCCGGCGCCTACGGCTACTTCGAGGTCACGGACGACGTCACCGGCTTCACGCACGCCGACTTCCTGGACACCGTGGGCAAGCGCACCGAGGTCTTCCTGCGCTTCTCGACCGTCGCCGACAACCTCGGCGGCGCCGACGCGGTCCGCGACCCGCGCGGCTTCGCGGTGAAGTTCTACACAGAGGAGGGCAACTACGACCTCGTCGGCAACAACACCCCGGTCTTCTTCATCAAGGACCCCATCAAGTTCCCCGACTTCATCCACTCCCAGAAGCGCGACCCGTTCACCGGCAGGCAGGAGCCGGACAACGTCTGGGATTTCTGGGCACACTCCCCCGAGGCCACCCACCAGGTGACCTGGCTGATGGGCGACCGGGGCATCCCGGCCTCGTACCGGCACATGAACGGCTACGGCTCGCACACCTACCAGTGGACGAACGCCGAGGGCGAGGCCTTCTTCGTCAAGTACCACTTCAAGACCAACCAGGGTGTCCGCAGCCTCTCCACCGAGCAGGCGCGGGAGTTGGCGGGCAAGGACCCCAACTCGCACCAGACGGACCTGCTCCAGGCCATCGAGCGCGGCGTCAACCCGTCCTGGACGCTGTACGTGCAGCTCATGCCGGCGGCCGAGGCGGCCGACTACCGCTTCAACCCGTTCGACCTCACCAAGGTGTGGCCGCACCGGGACTATCCGCTCCAGCGGGTGGGCCGGCTGGTCCTGGACCGCAACCCGGACAACGTCTTCGCCGAGGTCGAGCAGGCCGCGTTCTCCCCGAACAACTTCGTTCCGGGCATCGGCCCCTCCCCCGACAAGATGCTCCAGGGCCGCCTGTTCGCCTACGCGGACGCGCACCGCTACCGCCTCGGCGTCAACCACACGCAGCTCGCCGTGAACGCGCCGAAGGCCACGGTCGCGCGGAACTACGGCCGTGACGGTCTCATGGCCACCAACGGGCAGGGCCGCGGCGAGCGGAACTACGAGCCGAACTCCTACGGGGGCCCGGCCGAGACCGGCCGCCCGCTGTCGGCGCCGTACGCCGTGCACGGTCACACGGGCACCCACGAGGCCCCGCTGCACACCAAGGACGACGACTTCTTCCAGGCGGGCGAGCTGTACCGGCTGATGTCGGCCGACGAGCGCTCCCGGCTGGTGGCGAACATCGCCGGGGGCCTCGCACAGGTCTCCCTCGACGATGTCGTCGAGAAGAACCTCGCCCACTTCCACGCCGCCGACCCGGAGTACGGCAAGCGCGTGGAGGAGGCGGTCCGCGCCCTGCGCGAGGACTGAACCACCAGCTCGCGCACCGCTTCTGACGGGAGGTCAGAGCAGTGCGCGTAGCCCGCGGAGACCCGTGCGGCCCGGATGAGGGGTGGCCGCAGGACGATCCGCGGGCGAGGCCAGGACCGCGGCGGCATACGAGCCAGTGCGGTGGTCAAGGTCCCGGGACCCTCTTCTCGACCTGAGGGAAGAGGCGTCACGGTTCCGTCGCATCCGCCGCGGTCCCAGCCCCACCCGTCCCACCGGCCCCTACGGGCCCCCAGCTCCGTCCGGCGGCGCGAACGTCCTGTCGCGCCCAGCCTCGCGCCGTCGGGCGGCAACAATCACACAGCTCACAGCTCACCGGCCGGGCGCCGGGTACGGACGACTCCGTATCCGGCGCCCGGCCGTGTACGCGGAGCCGGACGCACGGTGCCGGACGCGCGGAGCCGGGCGCGCGGAGCCGGGCGGGACGCGTCCGGGGCGGGACGCGTCCGGGGCGGGACCTCCGGGTGCGGAATGCGGCCGGGCGCAGCAGCCTGGGAGCATGGAGGCTGACGGCATGGACTTTCCCCGGACCGTGGTGCACCCGCCCGGCCTGGACGGCTCGCGGCGGGTCACCGAGGGCGACCGGGTACTCGGCATCGCGTACCACCTGGACGACGTGGTCGAGATCCTGCGCCAGGCGGACGTGGACCTCGACGCGATCGAGGTCGAGAAGACGGACATCATCGAGTGGCTGGGCGGCGGCCCCGACGACTGGCCCGGCCTTTCCGAGCACCCGGAGGACGAGGTCCCCGGGCAGTGAGCCGGCCACGCCCGGCCCCCCGGGCGCCGAAGCGGGCGACAAACGGGCCACGGACATACGCAAACGGGCGTAGCCGCCCTACGGAACCCTCAAATCAAGCTCTGAACACGGCGCCGGGGGCTTCACCTGCCGCCGGATGAGGCACATTCTCGGCACATGGGGCCCGCCGACACGGGGGCGGCGGGTCCCGCACGAAGGTACGGGGGAACGGGGTCACGGGGGTACGGGGGTACGGGGGTACGGGGGAAGCACCGTGAACGGTGGCGCGGCGGTCGGGCCTGGGGCCGGGACCGTCGCGCTGCCGTTTCCGTGTGCCGCCCGCTGTCCTGTCACCGGCTGCGGAGGCGGCCGGGGCTCCTGACGGGGGCCGGGCCGGCGGCCGCGGGGTCGTCCAGGAACGGCAGGACGTGCCGCAGGAAGAGCCCGGGACGTTCGTTGTACGGCTCATGGCCGGTCGGCAGCAGCACGCTCGACGTCCGGTCGGCGGGAAGCGCGCGCCGGGCGCGGCGGCCGTCGAGGAACGCGGGGACGACCGGGTCACGGCTCCCCCACAGCAGCAGGACCGGCAGGTCGAGGCCGGCCGGACCGGCGGGCCCGGTGAGGCCTCCGTCCCGGCCGGTGAGCGCGAGGTCCGGGTCGGTGAGCGCGAGGTCCGGGTCGGCGAGGCCGCGCCAGATGGCGCAGTGCACGGCCAGTCGCCGCTCGTCATAGGGAAGTTGACGAGTGCGGGCGTACGTCTCGCGCGCGCTGGGGGTGCCGAGGCGGCCGAGGTAGGCGCGGGCCAGCGGGACGACGAGCCGGCGGGCGCGGGCGGGGCGGCCCATCACCTCGCGGCAGAACCAGCGGGTGAGCGCGGTGTGCCGGGTGAAGCCCGCGGGGGCGACCAGGACGAGCGCGGTGACCGTGGCGGCGCGCGGGCGCTGGGCGAGGCGGCAGGCGACATAGCCGCCGACGCTGTTGCCGAGGACGGCGATCCGGTGCACTCCGTGCCGCTCGGCGAGCGCGTCGAGCACCCGTCCGGCGACGTCCACCAGCCCTTCGGGGGTGACCCGTTCGGGGTCGCGCGCGGTGGAGCCGCCGTAGCCGGGCCAGTCGATCACGTAGGTGCGGTGCCGGTCCGCGAGGGCGGGCAGCACGGCGTCGAAGTCGCGGCCGTCGCCCGGGTTGGCGTGCAGCAGGAGCAGCGCCGGGGCCTTGGACCGGTCGGTGGCCCGGTGCGGCCGGGTGGGCCCGACGGGCTCCGCGAGACAGCGCACGGCGATGTCGCCGAGGGGGGTGGGGACGGTCATCCGCATGGGCCGAGCATGACGGAACGGTCCGCTCCTGGGAACAACGCGCGGGGGCGGCCCATCCCCCGGATGGACCGCCCCCTGTCCCGCGTCCCGCGTCTCGTCTCCGGCGTCCCGCGTCCCGCGCCCGGGCGGGTGCCGGGTCGCGCGCGCGGCGTCGCCCGCGTCGCGTCAGACCTTGAGGGTCCGGATCGAGGTGGGCGTGTGGCCCGGCTCGGTGGCGACCTCCTCGAACTCCACGACGGCGCCGATGTCGTTGGTCTTGCTCATGGCGATGTTGGTGACGCGCTCCAGGATCGCCTCGACCACGACGGGGACCTGGAACTCGGCGGCGAGCTTCTTGGCCTGCTCGAAGGCGGCGCCGAGTTCGCTCGGGTCGGTGACGCGGATCGCCTTGCAGCCGAGCCCCTCCACGACCTTGACGTGGTCGACGCCGTAGACGCCCAGCTCGGGGGAGTTGATGTTCTCAAACTCCAGGTTGACCTGGAAGTTGATGTCCAGGCCGAGCTGCGCCTGCCGGATCAGGCCCAAGTAGGCGTTGTTCACGAGGACATGGACGTACGGGATCCGGTGCTGGGCGCCGACGGCCAGCTCCTCGATCATGAACTGGAAGTCGTAGTCGCCGGAGAGGGCGACGACCTGTGCGTCCGGGTCGGCCTTGGCGACGCCGAGGGCGGCCGGGATCGTCCAGCCGAGGGGGCCCGCCTGGCCGCAGTTGATCCAGTGGCGCGGCCGGTAGACGTGCAGCATCTGGGCGCCGGCGATCTGCGAGAGGCCGATGGTGGAGACGTACCGGGTCTCCGGTCCGAAGGCCTTGTTCATCTCCTCGTAGACGCGCTGCGGCTTGATCGGGATGTCGTCGAAGTGCGTACGGCGCTGGAGCGTGGCCCGCTTCTCCTGCGCGGAGGCCGCCCAGGCGGAGCGGTCGGGCAGCTCGCCGGCCGCCTTCAACTCCCGTGCCACCTGGACGAACAGCTCCAGGGCGGCCTTGGCGTCGGAGGCGATGCCGTACTCGGGGGCGAAGATCTTGCCGATCTGGGTGGACTCGATGTCGACGTGCACGAAGGTGCGGCCGGCCGTGTAGACGTCCAGCTTGCCGGTGTGGCGGTTGGCCCAGCGGTTGCCGATGCCGAGGACGAAGTCGGACTCCAGGAAGGTCGCGTTGCCGTAGCGGTGCGAGGTCTGCAGGCCCACCATGCCGGCGTTCAGCTCGTGGTCGTCGGGCAGGACACCCCAGCCCATGAGCGTCGGGACGACCGGGGTGCCGGTCAACTCCGCGAATTCCACCAGGAGTTCGGCGGCGTCGGCGTTGATGACACCGCCGCCGGCGACGATCAGCGGGCGCTCGGAGGCGTTCAGGAGCCCGATCGCCTTCTCGATCTGGGCGCGGGTCGCGGCCGGCTTGTACGTCTGGAGCGGCTCGTACGTGTCGGGGTCGAACTCGATCTCGGCGAGCTGGACGTCGATGGGCAGGTCGATCAGGACCGGCCCGGGGCGCCCGGAGCGCATCAGGTGGAACGCCTGCTGGAAGACGCCGGGGACCTGCGCGGCCTCCAGCACGGTGACCGCCATCTTCGTGACGGGCTTGGCGATCGAGGCGATGTCGACGGCCTGGAAGTCCTCCTTGTGGATCACCGCGGTCGGCGCCTGGCCGGTGATGCACAGGATCGGGATCGAGTCGCCGGTCGCGGAGTACAGGCCGGTGATCATGTCGGTGCCCGCGGGGCCCGAAGTGCCGATGCAGACACCGATGTTGCCCGGGTGCGTGCGGGTGTAGCCCTCGGCCATGTGGGAGGCGCCCTCGACGTGCCGGGCGAGGGTGTGGCTGATGCCGCCGGACGCCTTGAGCGCGGCGTAGAAGGGGTTGATCGCCGCACCCGGGACGCCGAACGCGGTGCTGACGCCCTCGCGCTTGAGGATCTCGACTGCCGCGCGGGCAGCGGTCATACGAGCCATGGAGTTCTCCTGCTTCGGATGTCGGATTCTCCCGCTCCCGTCGCGCCCCGCGGAGAGCTTTAGATTCCGTATTGCGGAAACTAACTTCTACTATCTGGAAGCAATGTAGGCGGCGCCGGGGAGAGCGTCAAGGGTCGGCCCACGGGGCGGGTCCTGGCGTGGGCCGTCGGGCCGTTTCGCTGCCGAACGCGGCCCGGCAGGAGGACGATGGACGCGCTGACCCGACGTTGACGTCCTGGAGTGGGCCATGGCCGAGAGCGTGCCGGTGCGGTGCCCGGCCTGCCGCCGCGAGCACCTCTACGCGGCGCAGATCTATCCCTGTGTGTGCGGGACGCCGGTGGCACCGCCGCTCGACGTCCTCGCGGAGCCCTCCGTGGTGACCGTGCGCGCGTGGGACGACGAGTGGGTCGCCGTCCGCTGTGCCACGTGCGCTCGGGAGACGCAGTGGCCTCGGCCGGAGCTGGGGTGCGACTGCGGAACCATGCTGCGGATCCCCGTCCGGGCGGCCGGGGCTCTCCCTTTCCCCGGGGGGCCGGAGGGTGCCGGGCGGGGTCATCGGGCCGCGGGCGTCCCCGAGCCCGACAATCGGGACGGCGGCGCGGGACACGGCCTCGGGGGAGGCGGGGAGCCCCGCCTCGGCGGAGGCGAGGGAACCAGGCCTCCGGCCAGGGGCGGCAGGACCGACGGGACGCCCGGCATCGCGCCGGGCGAGGCCGGGGACGGCAGGACCGACGGGACACCGGGCCTCGGGACCGGCGGGCCCCGGGGCGCCGGGACCGACGGGACACCCGGCATCGCGCCGGACGGGGCCGGGGACGGTCGGACCGGCGAGACACCGGACCTCGGGACACGTGGGACCCCGGACACCGCGACCAGCGGGACGCCGGACACCGCACCCGGGGACGACAAGACCGGCGAGACACCGGGCGCCGGGACAGGTGGGACCCCGGATACCAGGAGCGGCGGCACGCCGGGCATCGCGCCGGGCGGGGCCAGGGACGGTCGGACCGGCGAGACACCGCGCCTCGGGACACGTGGGACCCCGGACACCGCGACCAGCGGGACGCCGGACACCGCACCCGGGGACGACAAGACCGGCGGGACACCGGGCGCCGGGACGGGTGGGACCCCGGATGCCGGGGTCGGCGGGACGTCCGGGCGGGGGCTGGGTGTTGGAGGCGGGCCCGGTGTCGGGGGCCGGGGGCGTGCGGGGTTTCGCGGGGTGGGGATTCGGACCGCTCGGGACGTGGTCACCGCCGCCGCGTTGTATCTGCGCTGGCTCGGCTACCCCGACGTCCGGCGCGCCGACCAGCGGCCCACCTCGGGGATCGGGCTCGCCGCGCGCGGCATCCTGGCGCAGGTGGACCCCACCGTGTGCCCCGCCTCGCCGCGCGACGTGGAGTGCCTGTGGCTGACGGCGATGACGGAGTCGGCGAGCTGCGTGTACTTCTCCCTGGCGGGCTACGCCGAGGACACCCTCGCCCGCGCCGACGCCCTCGGCATCCCGCTGTTCGTCCTCGACCTCACGGGCACCCCGCAGCCGGTGAACGGCCCGGCGGACGACCTGATCGCCGCCGCCGGCTGACCCCGGCGGAGCGAGCGGCCGCCCCGGACGCCCCCGGCACGCCGGGTCCTACTCCGCGTACGTCTCCCGCAGTTCGATCTTGCGCACCTTGCCGGACACCGTCATCGGGAAGGAGTCCAGGACCCGCAGCCGGCTGGGGATCTTGTAGTGCGCGAGCCGGCCCTCGCAGAAGGACCGCAGTTCCTCCAGCGTGAGCGGCTCCGCCGGGTCGCGCGGGATGACGCACGCGAGCACCTCCTCGCCGTAGCGCTCGTGCGGGACGCCGACCACCTGGACGTCGGCGATCTTCGGATGGGCGTACAGGAACTCCTCGATCTCGCGCGGGTAGATGTTCTCGCCGCCCCGGATGATCATGTCCTTGATGCGGCCGACGATCTCGACGTACCCGTCCTCACGCATCGTCGCGAGGTCCCCGGTGTGCATCCAGCGTCCGCTGTCGACGGCCTCGGCGGTCCGTTCGGGCTCCTCCCAGTAGCCGAGCATGACGCTGTAGCCGCGGGTGCACAGCTCTCCGGCGGTGCCGCGCGGCACGGTCACGCCGTCCGGGCCGACGACCGTGACCTCCAGGTGCGGCAGGACCCGGCCGACCGTGCCGGTGCGGTGCTCCAGGTCGTCGTCCCGGCGGGTCTGCAGGGAGACCGGCGAGGTCTCGGTCATGCCATAGCAGATGGACACCTCCGCCATGTGCATCTCGGCGACCACCCGTTTCATCACCTCGACCGGGCAGGGCGAGCCCGCCATGATGCCGGTGCGCAGGGTGGACAGGTCGTACGTGGCGAAATCGGGGAGGTTCAGCTCCGCGATGAACATGGTGGGGACGCCGTAGAGCGAGGTGCAGCGCTCCCGCTGGACGGCCTCCAGGGTCGCCGCCGGGTCGAACGACGGGGCCGGGATGACGATGCACGCGCCGTGCGAGGTGGCGGCCAGATTCCCCATCACCATGCCGAAGCAGTGGTAGAACGGAACCGGGACACAGACCCGGTCCCGCTCCGAGTAGTCGATCGACTCCCCGACGAAATAGCCGTTGTTGAGGATGTTGTGGTGGGAGAGGGTGGCCCCCTTGGGGAAGCCCGTGGTGCCCGAGGTGTACTGGATGTTGATCGGGTCGTCGCAGGACAACTCGGCCGCGCGGGACCGCAGTTCCTCCGCGAGTTCCGGTGTGCCGCGCCCGAGCAGGGCGTCCCAGCCGGGGTCCTGGATGTAGACGGTCTCCCTCAGCCGCGGGCACCGGCCCCGCACTTCCTCGACCATGGCCCGGTAGTCGCTGCCCTTGTGGCTGAGGGAGGCGAACAGCAGGGAGACCCCGGCCTGCCCGAGGACGTACTCGACCTCGTGGGTGCGGTAGGCCGGGTTGATGTTCACCATGACCGCGCCGATCCGGGCGGTGGCGTACTGGACGAGCACCCACTCGGGGCAGTTGACGGCCCAGATGCCCACCCGGTCACCCTTGGCGACGCCGCTGGCGAGCAGCGCGCACGCCAATTCGTCCACGGCGGCGCCGAACTCGGCGTACGTCCAGCGGCGCCCGGACGGAACGTCGACCAGTGCCTCGCGGTCCGGCCAGGCGGCGATCGCCCGGTCCAGGTTGGCGCCGATCGTGTCGCCGAGCAGCGGGGTGCCGCTCGTCCCGTGGGTGTACGACGGCTCGCTCACCGGAAGTCCTCCTCGCGGTACTCGGTGTCCGACCCGGCGGCCGTGGCCTCGCGCAGCTCGATCCGGCGGATCTTGCCGGAGACGGTCTTGGGCAGCTCGCCGAACTCCAGGCGGCGGATGCGCTTGTAGGGCGCGAGGACCGAACGGGCGTGCTCGAAGAGCACCTTGGCGGTGTCGGGCCCCGGCTCGTACCCGGCGGCGAGCACGATGTACGCCTTCGGGACGGCGAGGCGCAGTTCGTCGGGGGCCGGGACGACGGCGGCCTCGGCGACCGCCTCGTGCTCCAGGAGCGCGCTCTCCAGCTCGAACGGGGAGATCTTGTAGTCGGAGGCCTTGAACACGTCGTCGGCGCGGCCGACGTAGGTGATGTAGCCGTCGGCGTCGCGGGAGCCGATGTCGCCGGTGCGGTAGTAGCCGCCGGCCATCGACTCGGCCGTACGGTCGGGTTCGCCGTGGTAGCCGGTCATCACGCCCACGGGGTGTTCGGACAGGTCGAGGGAGATCTCGCCCTCGGCGGCCCCGGGCGCGCCGGACACCGGGTCGAGGAGTTCGACGCGGAAGCCGGGGCTGGGCCGGCCCATGGAGCCGGACTTCAGGGGCTGGCCGGGGCTGTTGGACACCTGGACGGCGGTCTCCGTCTGGCCGAAGCCGTCCCGGACGGTGACACCCCAGGAGCGCCGGACCTGCTCGATGACCTCGGGGTTCAGCGGCTCGCCCGCGGCGACGACCTCACGCGGCGGGGTGCGGAGCTGGGTCAGGTCGGCCTGGATGAGCATCCGCCACACGGTCGGCGGGGCGCAGAAGGTGGTGACACCGGCGCGGTCCATCTCCGCCATCAGGCGGCCGGCGTCGAAGCGGGTGTAGTTGTGCAGGAAGACGGTCGCCTCCGCGTTCCACGGGGCGAACAGGTTCGACCAGGCGTGCTTGGCCCAGCCCGGCGAGGAGATGTTCAGGTGCACGTCGCCGGGTCGGAGCCCGATCCAGTACATGGTCGACAGGTGGCCGATCGGATACGAGACGTGGGTGTGCTCGACCAGCTTGGGCCGGGCGGTGGTGCCCGAGGTGAAGTAGAGCATCAGCGGATCGTCGGCGTGGGTGGGCCCGTCGGGCTCGAAGACGGCGCCGGCGCCCGCCGTGTCCTCGTAGGACTGCCAGCCGGGGTGGGTGCCGCCGACCGTGATCCGCGTGTAGCGGCCGGGTACGGCGTCGAACTTGCCGGCGTCCTCGGCGCGGACGATCACGTGCCGGACCCGGCCGCGCTCGATCCGGTCGCGCAGGTCGACGGGGCCGAGGAGCGGGGTGGCGGGGATGACGACGGCCCGCAGCTTCATCGCGGCGAGGGCGGTCTCCCACAGCTCGACCTGGTTGCCGAGCATGACGAGGACGCGGTCCTCGGGACGTACGCCCTGGTCGCGGAGCCAGTTGGCGACCCGGTCTGAGCGCTCGGCCATCGCGGCGAAGGAGACCTCGACGCGCTCGCCGTTCTCCTCGACGATGTGCAGGGCGGTGCGGTCGTTGCCGCGCGCGATGACGTCGAACCAGTCAAGGGCCCAGTTGAACCGGTCCGGGCGGGGCCAGCGGAAACCCGCGTAGGCCCTCTCGTAGTCCGTGCGGTGCTTCAGCAGGAAGTCCCGCGCGGCGCGGAACTCCTCCGTCGCGCCGGTCGTCGCCGTCATGTTTCCTCCTCGTTGCCGGACCGCCGCCTACCATCGTGTATTCCGTGATGCAGGTCTCACCACCCCCGAACGGGGGGTGCGCCGCGATGAAGGGGCGAGCAGGTGGCAGCAGACACAGCCGAGGCGGTGGAGGTGCGGGCCGCGCTGGTGCGGCTGCGCCGCGCGACGGGGCTGCCCGTGGCCTTCGGCGGACTGGTCGATCCGGGTGGCCGGCTGGTGCGCATCAGCGAGCTGAGCGGTACGGCGACGGCGGCGCTGAGCGCGCTCGGAGTCTGTTCGGGCAACGGTCTGGGCGGCAAGGCGGTGGCCCTCGCGCGGCCCTGCGCGGTGAGCGACTACCCGGCGTCCCGGCAGATCAGCCACGAGTACGACCTGGCGGTGGCGACGGAGGGACTGTGTTCCGTCCTCGCGGTTCCGGTGGTGGTACGGCGGCGGGTGCGCGGGGTGCTGTACGGGGCCCTGCGCTCGCCGCAGCCGCTGGGCGACCGCACCCTCGGGGCGGCCGTGGCGGCGGCCCGGGACGTGGAGCAGGCGCTGGTGGTCCGGGACGAGGCGCGGGCGCTGCTCGGGGTCGTCCGCCCGTCCGGTGCCGGGGCGGACGGGGACCGGGGCGCCGGCGGTGCGCGGTGGGAGGAGGTGCGGGAGGCGCACGGGGCGCTGCGGGCGCTGGCCCCGCGGGTCGCCGATCCGCGGCTGCGGGCCGAACTGCTCGCCGTGTGCGGCAGGCTGGCCGACGCGGCGGCTCCGGCCGAGGAGCAGGGCCGGCGAGAGGTGGGGCTCACGCCCCGCGAGCTGGACGTCCTCGCGTGTGTGGCCGCCGGTGCGACGAACGCGGTCGCGGCCGCCCGGCTGGGGGTCAGACCGGAGACGGTGAAGGGGTATCTGCGCTCGGCGATGCGCAAACTGGGCGCGCACACCCGGCTGGAGGCGGTCGTCGCGGCGCGCCGGGCGGGGCTGCTGCCGTGAGCCGGACCGCCTGCCCGATGCCTCCCGGACGCCTCTACGGGACCTCCCCGAGTCCTCATCGAGACCTCATCGAGGAGCCCTATTCAATCCGCGGCGCTTTGAAATGAGTTATGCGTAGCCGCTGTTATTTCCCTCACCATGTCAACTGTCCGAAATTCAAAGAGACATTGCCTAACATTGGCCCGAACACGACACACGAGGGGAGCGGTGACCGTGCGAGGGGACTTCCAGGAGCCTGCGAGGCCGCGCCCCGACCTGGTCATCGGGCGGGAGGACCTCCTCACGGGGGCCCGCGAGCAGCTCTCCGGCGGCGGCAGTGTGCTCGTGCACGGCCCCGCCGGAATAGGAAAGTCGACGGTCCTGCGGGCACTGGCCGCCGAATATGCCGAATCGGCCCGGACCGTGTTGCGCTGCTCGTCCACCGAGTCCGAATCCCATCTCCCCTTCCTCGCGCTGGCCGATCTCCTCGGTCTGGTCGTCGACGAGATCGCCGACCGGCTGCCCGCCCCGCAGCGCACCGCCCTGGAATCGGCGCTCACCGGGCGCGGCGAGTCCACCCTCCAGCGCGACGGGCTGGCGCTGCGGCTCGCGGTGCTCTCCGCGTTCCGCGCGCTGGCCGAGCGCGGCCCGGTACTGATCGTCGCCGACGACCTCCAGTGGCTCGACCCGGCCAGCGCCGAACTGCTCGGCTTCGCCGCCCGCCGGCTCGGCGGCATGCCGGTCCGGATGCTCTGCGCGGTCCGTACGGACACCGAACCGCAGGCCCAGGAGCACGACCGTTACATACGCGCCTCCCCGCCGGACACCCTGGCCGTGCGGGTCACCCCGCTCTCCCTCGCCCAGGTGACCGAACTCCTCGGCCGGCGCGGCTACCCGGGCCTGTCCCGCTCCACCGTCCGCGACATCCACCGCACCAGCGGCGGCAACCCGCTCTTCGCCCTCGAACTCGGCCGGGCCCTCGCCGAGTCCCCCACCCCGCCGAGCCCCGGTGAACCGCTGCCGGTGCCGACATCGCTGCGCGCGCTCGTCCTCAGCCGCCTGGAGATGCTCTCCCCCGAGGCCCGCCGCACCCTGCTCGTCGCGAGTGCCGGGGCCCGCCCGACCCTGGCCCTGCTGCACGCGGCGGGCCGGGTGAACGCCGAGGCCGAGACCGCCTCCGCCGCCGCGCTCGGACTGCTCGCCACCGAACGCGAGACGCCGGGCATCCGTTTCGCGCACCCCCTCGTCTCGGCCGCGCTGTACGCGGAGGCGGGCGCCCAGGAGCGCCGCGCCGCGCACGCCGCCCTGTCCGGCGCGGCCTCCGACCCGATCGAACGGGCCCGGCACCTCGCCCTGTCCACCACCGGCACCGATCCGGCGGTGGCCGCCCGGCTCGGGGAGGCGGCGACCGCGGCCCGGGAGCGGGGCGCCCCCTCGGTCGCGGTCGGACTCGGACTGCTCGCCGCCCGGCACACACCGGCGGACACCCGGCCCGGCCCGGACGAGCGCCGGCTGCAGGCGGCCGAGGACGCGCTGACCGCGGGCGAGACGGACCTCGCCCGGGACATCGCCCGGCAGGTGCTGGCCCGGGCCACCGCCCCCGCCGACCGGGTGCGGGCCTGGATGGTCGTGGTGGACTCCGCCGGGCAGGCCATGGCCGAGATCGACGCGGTCTTCCCGCAGGCCCTCGCGGACGCCGGCGACGACCCCGGCCTGGTCGCCCTCGTCCGCTACCAGCTCGCCTGGCGCGCCCTGCTGATGGACGGCGAGATGGACAAGGCCCGCGAGGAGGCGGCCCACGCGGCACGGCTCGCGGCCCGCGCCGGGGACCGGCGCACCGAACTCCTCGCGCTCGGCTTCCAGGCACAGATGGAGACCCTGATGGGCCACCCGGACGCGCCCGCGACCATCCAGCGGGCGATGCGCGAGCCGCAGGACCCCCGGGTGGCCTGCGACCACAACGGCGCCGGTGCCGTCCGCTTCCGCTGGCTGGTGATGGGCGACCGGCTCGCCGAGGCCCGTACGGCCATCACGGCGCTGCTGCGCGAAGCGCGGCGGCGCGGCATGGTCGAGAGCGAACTGCACTTCCTGCGCGGGCTCGCCGAGACCGAACTGCGCGCCGGGCACTGCGGCCGGGCCCTCGACCTGTCCCGGGAGAGCCTGCGGCTGGCCCGCGACACGGGCATCGGCGAGGCGGCCACGGCGATGCTCACCTCGCTCACGGAGGCGGCGGGCGGCGACGTGGACCGGGCCCTGTCGCTCGCGCGGGAGGCCGTGGACCGGGCCGAGGAGGACGGCGACCTGGTCTACCTCTCCCGCGCCCTCGGCGCCCTCGGACACGCACAGCTCGTCGCCGGGGACGCCCCCTCGTGCGTCCGTTCCCTGCGCCGCGTACGGGAGTTGGAGGAGGGGCTCGGCGTCGTGGACCCGGCGCGCGGACGCTGGCACGGGGACCTCGCCGAGGCGCTGGCGCGGATCGGGGAACTCGCGGAGGCCCAGGACGTCATCGACGTGACGCGGCGGCGCGCGCTGCGGCTGGAACGTGAGAGCGTCCTCGCCGTACTCGACCGCGCCGAGGCCCTGGTCCGGGCCGCGCGCGGCGAACACGGCCCGGCGGAGCGGCAGTTGGCCTCGGCGCAGGACCGGCTCGGCAAGCTCGGCCACGGCCTGGAGGAGGCCCGCGCCGCGTACGCCCTCGCGGGACTCCGTACCCTCGCCCCCGGTTCCGCCCGTACGGGCGGCTCCGCCGCGCCCGCCGCCTACGAGGAGGCCGCCCGGCTGTTCCGCCGCTGCCGGGCGCTGCCCTGGCTGCGGCAGGCGGAGTCGGCCGCAGCCGCGCACATCCCGCCCGCGCCGGCCCTCGCCCCGGCCGCGCTGGACACCCTCGCCACGACCGAGCGGCAGGTGGCCGCCCTCGTCATGGAGGGCGCCACCAACCGCGAGATCGCCGGGCGGCTGTTCATCAGCGTCAAGACGGTGGAGGCGACGCTCACCCGGGTCTACCGGAAGCTGGGCATCCGGTCGCGGGTCGACATCGTCCGGTTGGCGGCGGGGCGCAGGGCCGACTGAGCGGTTTTCCCGACCGCCGTCCGCCGCACCACGGACCCCTCGGATGCTCCCTTCGGGTGAACCGGTGGACGCCGGACGCACGGCCGGCTCGGTGGACGCCGGACGCGGGGTGACGGCCCGGTGGACGCCGAACGCCGGGTGACGGCCCGGTGGACGCCGAACGCGGGGTGACGGCCCGGATGACGCCCGGCGCACGGGCCCGGGCCGGATGACGCCCAGCGCACGGGCCTGGGCCGGTAGACGCCGGGGCCTCGCCCGTAGCCCGCCCGACACACGGGCCGCGCCCGGAGACGCCGTACGCACGGGCCGCGCCCGGAGCCCGCCCGACGCACGCGCCGCGCCCGGAGACGCCGTACGCACGGCCGGGGCCGGGACCAACCGGACGCCACGCGGGTCAAACCCCACCCGGTCCGGCCTAGGGTTTTCCCTCCGCCGACCCCACGAGGGCCTTCCCTTCTTGGGGAAGAGTGACCGCACGCCCTAGCGTGTGGCCGTGCCGCTCGCCCGGGTCCCACGGCTCCCCCGCCAGGAGCGCCGTGACTCACCCCCCACACCCGTGCGTCCCCCCACCGGCTCATTTCAAGGAGACCCATGTCCGGGCTCGACCGTGCCAAGAAGACCGCCGCGGGCTGCGCGGCGACCGCCGCCGCAGCCGCGACCGTGCTGCTCGGCGCCCCGTCCGCCGTGGCCGAACCCCAGCCCATCGTCGGAGGTACGACCACCACCACAAGCGCCTATCCCTTCATGATGCAGATCACCGACGCCTCCGAGAACCAGTTCTGCGGCGGCACGCTGGTCGCCGCCGACAAGGTCGTGACCGCCGCGCACTGTGTGGTGGGCGAGTCCACCGGCAGCGTCCGCGTCGTGGGCGGCAGAACGTACCTCGACGGCACGGACGGCACCGTCAGCAAGGTCGGCAAGATCTGGATCAACCCCGACTACACGGACGCGACCAACGGCGACGACGTGGCCGTCCTGACCCTCTCGACGCCGATGTCCTACGCGACGGCGCCCTATGTCTCCCCCTCGGACACCGGCGTGTACGCCACCGGCGCCTCGGCCCGCATCGTCGGCTGGGGCACCACCTCGGAGAACGGCGGCTCCTCCAACCAACTGCGCACCGCGACCGTACCGATCGTCTCGGACGCGAGCTGCGCGGGCTCCTACGGCTCCCACTACGTGGCCACCGACATGGTCTGCGCCGGCTACAGCTCCGGAGGCGTCGACACCTGCCAGGGCGACAGCGGGGGCCCGCTGCTCATCGGCGGGGTGCTGGCCGGTATCACGTCCTGGGGCGAGGGCTGCGCGGAGGCCGGCCATCCGGGCGTCTACACCCGGCTGACCACGTTCTCCAGCCTGGTCACCGAGCAGGTCAACTCGTAGTCCTCTGAAGCTTCCTGAGTACCCCTCAGGTAGAAGCCGGGGGGCGTTGCGGGCCTCCACGAGCGGCCCGCAACGCTCCCCATCCAAGGCCGGCCCGCCGGAGGCGGGCGCACGGCGCCGACGAGGAACGTGACTTACGGCAAGTCACCGGCGGGGCGGGGCTGTTGGGCGAGTACCCGCCCGGCCCTTCACACCGCCGGTCAGGCCCGCGTGCACACCACCGGTGAAGCCCGCGTGCACACCGCCGGTGGTGGGTGCGCGCACATCACCGGCGTCAAGGCCGCGCGACCGTCCCGAAGCGGACCTCGTGTCCCTCCCCCGGGTGCATCGCCGTGAGCATCCGCTCCCCCTCCGCGACGATCTCCGCCCGCTGCCCCTTGGCCGGCCGGCCGAAGAGTTCGACCACGAGCGCGTCCTCGTCCAGCCGCCACAGACCGGAGAGGAAGCCGTCGACGAGGAGAGTGCGATAGGCCTGGTTGCCCCGCCAGGTACGCCCCTTGAGGTCAGGCGGTACGACCCGGGAGCGGTCGGCGTGGGAGAGCAGCAGATTGTCGAACTCGGGCAGGAAGCGCGGCGGAGCCGGAGTGCCGGCGTCCGGGCGCGGGGCGTCGGGGAGGTCGAAGAGTTCGACTCCGTTCTCGTCGCGGAACACCAGCAGCTCGGGCCGCAGCCGCTCGAAGACCTCACGGAGCCGGGTCAGACCGGCCCAGGTCTGCATGTCCTTGACCGAGGCGGGCCCGAAGGCGGCGAGATAGCGCGGGAAGACCGCGTCGGGCGCCGGGGCGGGCTCGGCGGGGCGGCCCGTCCAGTGTTCGACGGTGGTGAGCGCGACCTGGCCGCCGCGCCCCCAGAGCCCGCGCGGGGTGACCTGTACGAGCGGCAGGGTGCAGCGGGCGGCGACGGAGAGGGCGAAGGGGTCGGCGTCGGGCCACTGGGCGAGCAGGGCCTCGCGGAGCTGCTTCATGGTGCGCGGCTCGGCCTCCACCAGCTCCCGGCTGATCGCGGCGAGCCGGTCCAGGTCGACGCCGGCAAGCCCCTTGCGGAACTGGCCCAGCTCCCGGTCGCGGGCGGCCTGGACCAGCGGGCGCAGGGTGAGGGCGTCCCGGGCGGTGTGCGTGTGGATGGTGGAGCGCAGGGTGACGATCCGGACGACGTCACGCGCGTCCATGGGGGCCGACAACTCCTCGGGCCGGAAGCCTTCCAGCCGGGCGGCGAGCGCGTAGTACGGCGGCTTCACGTTCTGCGCCTGGAGGCCGAGAAGGTGCTCGACGGCGGCCGTCGCGGACAGCGGGGAGCGGCGCAGCAGGAGCTGACGGTCGAGGGTCGCGCGGTTGAGGGCGCGGGCGCCGAGCACGGGGGCCGTCGCGGTCGTCTTCGTCATGGTCCGACGCTAGCGCCGCTCCCGGACACCTTCCGTCCGCAACTCCCCCGGCCTTCTCTCCTCCCTCCTCCGGTCTTCTGTCCGCCGGACACTCCGAGGACGTTTGCCCCGTATATCCTGCCCAGTGATCACGCAGACGTACGTTCGACCCTGGAGGCAGCCGCGATGTCGGAGCGACGCGCCCGCTCAGCCTCGGAGAACCCGCGCGCCCGGCGGGGCCGGAAGAACCCGGGCGACGCCTCGGAGGCGACGGCCTCGGGGAGCTTGGGCGGCGGGAAAGAGACGCGGACGTCCTCGGGCGCCAAGGGGGCGAAGGAGACGCGGAAGTCGGTCTGGCGCCGCGCTCTTACGGCACCCTCGCCCTCGCCTTCGCGGCCTGCGGTGCCGGACGCCGAGGAGCCCGCGTCCGACGCCGCCGAGGTCGCCAGCGTGGTCCAGGCGGCGCTGTACCGCGACGGGGTGCGGGTGTCGACCCCGGCGTCGCTGGCGGACACCTTCCGTGAGCTGCGCGAGCAGCCGGACGGCATGGCGTGGATCGGCCTCGCCCGTCCGACCGAGGCCGAACTCCTCTCGCTGGCAGCGGAGTTCGACCTGCACCCGCTGGCGGTCGAGGACGCGATGGAGGCACACCAGCGGCCGAAGCTGGAACGGTACGGCGAGACGCTCTTCGTCGTACTGAGTGCCGCCCGGTATCTCGACGCGGTCGAGGAGGTCGACTTCGGCGAGCTGCACGTGTTCGTGGGACCGGACTTCGTGATCACGGTCCGGCACGGCGCGGCACCGGACCTGTCGGCGGTGCGCCGGCGCATGGAGGACAGCCCCGAACTGCTGCGGCTCGGCCCCGAGGCGGTCCTGTACGCGATCCTCGACTCGGTGGTCGACGGCTACGTGCCGGTGGTGTCCGGCGTCCAGAACGACATCGACGAGATCGAGACGGAGGTCTTCCGCGGCGACCCGGCGGTGTCCCGCCGTATCTACGAACTCTCCCGCGAGATGGTCGAGTTCCAGCGCGCCACCCGGCCACTGGTGGGCATGCTGCACGGCCTG
This sequence comes from Streptomyces sp. NPDC007084, assembly GCF_040703595.1. Taxonomy (NCBI): domain Bacteria; kingdom Bacillati; phylum Actinomycetota; class Actinomycetes; order Kitasatosporales; family Streptomycetaceae; genus Streptomyces; species Streptomyces sp. NPDC007084. The sequence goes on along the minus strand of NZ_JBEYFY010000016.1, from coordinate 19,520 downwards.
ATGGCCGGCTTCGCCAAGTACGGCACGGACGACGAACTCCAGCGCTACCTGCGCGACGTCGCCGACCACGTCACCCACACCAGCGAACGCGTCGACGGCTTCCGCCAGGCCCTCACCGACATCCTCACGGTCAACGCGACCCTGGTGACCCAGCAACAGAACGCGGAGATGCGGGCGTTGGCGGAGGCGGGCTTCGAACAGAACGAGGAGATCAAGAAGATCTCGTCCTGGGCGGCGATTTTGTTCGCGCCGACACTGGTCGGCACGATCTACGGGATGAACTTCGATCGGATGCCGGAGTTGCACTGGGTGCTCGGGTATCCGTTCGCGATCCTCCTGATGGCGGTCGTATGTTCCAGTCTGTACGTCATCTTCAAGCGGAAAGACTGGCTCTGAGTAATCGCCCCAGGAGGCACTTCTGCGCGGCAGTGCGGCCCTGATCTCAGGCTCCGACGATGCCTTCCAGGCTGCTGGGGAGAAAAGGGACTGGTCCTCAACGCGGCGCAAGCCCTTTGGTACGACAAGGACGCGTTGCGGGTGTTCCTGGGCATAGTGCGCCGCAGTGAAGGCTTCGTCAGGATGGCTGATGCCGCGGAGGAGCAGACGGGGATCTCGTCGGATGCGTGGATCCGCTGGTACACCCACGGTGAGCTGCCCGAGCGAGAGGCACCCGTCGCCTTCTTCCACGTGGCAAGCCTGACGCAAGACGATCACGTCCTGTTGCTCGGCCTGGGGGACGCGGCCCATGACGTGTTGGAGGTACAGAAACGCTCTGCCTCTTTGCCGTCCAGCATCAGCTGCGATGAAGCGTGAACCATGCGCAACCCTGCAGCACCAAGGTTGTGGGCACTTGCTGGTGTCGGGGGGATCAGTAGCTGTTCACACGGTCTCGTGGTTCAGGTGGATGAGCCCTTCGATGGAGCCCAGGCGGGTCTGCAGGGCGGGTTCCACAACGGGCGTGGCGGCGAGCAACAGCACCTGGGCCGTCGGATGTTCGGGAGCGTAGAGGTCGTCTTCGCCGTCGTCGCCGGGGATCAGGTTGGGCTGAATTTCGATCCGTCCGTTGGGGCTGCTGGCGAGGTGGTAGACGCCCCGGTAATCGCTGTCGCGCTCGACGAAGACCAGCCCAAGGCAGTCACTGACGAGCCGGACCAGCTCGTCGGCGGTGTGGGTGCTGGTGCCGTAGGTGTGGTGGTCGGTCATGGTGTACCAGACCCTATGCCGCGACGGTGGCGGGACGCTCGACCAGTTGGCCGCGTTCGAAGCGGGCCCCGACACGAACAAGAGCGACGAGGTGGGGTGCGTTCAGGGCCCGCCACCGCTGCTGGACGGACTCAACGAGCTTGAAAACCATCGCCAGGGCGGCGGTGCGGGAGCCGGCTCCGCGAGTGACCTTCGTACGCAAGCGGACGGTGGCGCACGTGGACTCGATCGGGTTGATCGTCCGCAGATGGATCCAGTGTTCGGCGGGGAAGTCGTAGAAGGCCAGCAGCTCGACCTCGTCGTCGGTGATCTTCTTGACAGCCTTGAAGAACTTCGCGCCGTAGAGCTGGACGAAGGTCTAGATCGTCTTGACCGCAGGGTCTCGGTCCTCGGCGCTATCGATGTCCTGAAGCGCCTTGCGCGCGCCGGGCTGGGCTGGGCCGACTTCGGCAGGGCGGTGAGCACGTTGGCCGTTATGTGCACCCAGCACTTCTGATGCCGGGAGGCGGGGAAGACCTCGGCCAGGGCCTTCCAGAAGCCAAAGGCCCCGTCGCCGACCGCCAGGACCGGGGCACGCATCCCCCGGCGGGCGCAGTCACGCGGCAGGTCCGCCCAGGACTCGCCCGACTCGAAGATAGAGCTGGGCCTCGTTCAACCAGATCACGGTGCGTGGAGCCACTCGGCCGGAACGCAGCGCCTTCAGCACGGCAGTGGGCCGGTCAGGTGTAAGCGGATGCCACAGCCGCCAGCCGTCCGACAGCCAGGAACACACCGCCTCCCCCGCGGCTCGGGTCTTACCTGTCCACGATCCGCGCCGACGAGCATCAGCAATCGGCCGCCGTCCTCGGCGTCAACCATTGCTTCACGCAACTGATCTTCCACATGGGGACGTTGCAAGTAGGGAGGCAGGATGTCGAGTTTCTGGTCGGGACCCCGCGCCGGAATCGCCGGATGGACTTCCAGTGTTAGGTCGTGCTCAGGCACGAGGGATGTCACAACCCGTCCAAGGGTTGGTCCGTGCTGCGGTTCTCTTCACGCCCCCGGCCTGATGCCACGCGTCGGTCAGCCGACTCGGCACCAGTGGAACCCCGATGGCGTCTTCCAGAGGGCGATGCTCCTCATCGGATGCCTGCTGCCTGCTTAAAAGCAGTTGTCCGTTCCTTCTCCGCAGATGTCTTGCTGTGTCCGTGCAGTGTGCGCCGCAGTGCCGTGGCGACTTCGCGCACGGGCTGAACCGCATTGCCAAGTGCGGTGGCGGTGTTGACGGTCGCGTCGCGGAGCATGGGAGCGATCTCGTCCACGAGATTGCCGGGAGCGCTGTTGGGAGCGTCTGTGAGGAGCGTCGCGATGAGCGGGCCTACGCGTTCGATCGTGCCTTGGCCCTTCGAAAGGGCTGCAAGGAGGACCTTCCAAAGGGACGCAGAATCAGGGCAAGCGGCAGTAACGAGGACTGCGTGCGCCTCGTCCCATTCGCGAGCCTCGACTGCGTCGTCAAAGTAGTCGGAGATGGCCTGGGAAACCTGCGGGCTCGTCGAGATCAGGGTGAGAAGCGCCGGTAGTTCGTTGGTAGTAGCTGTACTGAGGGCCGTCATGAGGACGTCTCGTGCTGCTTGGGCTACTTGATCAGTGGGGTCGGAGCAGCGACCGTTCGCGGCCACGAGCAGGGCTGCTTGGCGTTGCGGGGTGATTGTGTTCCAGAGGGCTGCGGCGTGCTGCCACGGTTCCGCTTCGTCCGTTTCCAGGAGATGTTGGGCAAGCAGATCGGACAGTCCGCTGCTCTGGGCGAGGTCGGGGCGATGTGCGGCGGCAACGACGAGTGAACGCTCGTGGTTCGGGATGGAGCCCCACTGCTGAACGATCCACACGAGCCATTGCACGTTGACGGTTGGGTCCGCCACATAGTGGGCTGCGAAGCCTGCGTTCTGAGCCGGTTGCGTGTTCATGCGGTTGTACAGGTGCTGCAATACCTGGGCGAGCCGGGCGGCTCTCGCGGGCGGGTCGCTGAGCACAACGTGCAGGCTGGACAAGACATCCGCGCCGAGCGGCACGTGATGCGGTGCCAGGCGATTCATGAATTCGTCGATCAGTGCAGTACTGGCTTCCCGGCCGGCGTCGGTAGTCATGACCGCCGGAAGGTGCCGACGTGCGAATGCGCCGTGGGCGTCATCGACGGTGCCGTTGGCCGTCAGGGCGGTCCGGCACGTGCGAGCGGCTTCTTGGCGTCGCGCTGGGTCATGCAGTCCGGTACAAGGAACTCCGGGTGTGGCAGGCCGTGCAGAGCCGCGCGCGACAGAAGGAGGCGGCGGCGCGGTAGCGCCGCCGGACCGGCGATGCGGAGCCGGCTCTTCGAGGAAGAATTCCCCTCGGAGAGCAGTGTTGCCAGATGAAGGAGCGGTGACAGTGCGAAGGCCGTCGAACCCAGGGCATGGGAGTCAAGAGCGAAGTCAGACATGTCCACCATTCGCGAAGATCGGAAGCCTTTGGGAGCGGGAGGGCCTAAGCTTTCACCGCCCGTCATGGTGAGAGGCGCAGGCGTGGGCACGCGCGTAGAGGGTGACGCGGGCGCCGTGCACCGTGCGGGTCCCGCAGGAAGTGAAGTAGCGGTCGAGGACTTCACGTTTCGCGCGTTCCGCGGCGGTGTCGTCGAGGGGCTGGCCCGCCGGGTCACGCAGGGCGAGTACGCGCCGTTGCGCGAGGAGTCGCTTCTTGACGCGCCCGGCGGAGACCTCCGACCCCTGCAAGGTGCCCGACGCCGCCGGTGAGACGGCGAGCGCGATGTCATGGAACCGGCCCCACGTACGGGGGTACGACAGGCTCCACTCACGTCGTCGCGCCGGTTCGAACAGCACCGCGTCACCGGGCTCCCCGAGTTCATCCGCCGCCCGGGTCACCGCCACCACGTCGTCCTTGCGTGCCTCCGGTGTCCGCATCAGCACGTACCACGGGGCCAGTACCGCCGACGCGAGCGCGAGAGGCAGAGCGGTCATCGCGACGCGGTACGGGAGCGGACGTGCCGCCAGGAGCGTCAGGCAGCGTCGGAGGGCGGGGCCTGCCACCAGAGCGAGACCGAGGTAGGAGTAGACGCAGTAGCGGTCCACGTACCACGGGTGCACGAGAGAGATCGCCATCAGGAGCAGGCTCGGCAGCGCCAGCACCGGCAGAGCGAGCGCGACGAGCGGGTGCCGCCCACGCTCGTATCCCCCATCGCCGAATGGCCCGTACCGCTTCCGAGCGCCGCCGAACGCGAAGCGCGCGCAGGCCGCGCCGAGCACGACCACCCCGGCGTACAGGAGCCACGCCCCGACGCTCGGGCGGTTGAGCCAGCCCAACTGCTCATCTGACTGCCCGAGACTGAGAATCGCCAACGGGAGCAGGCCTGTTGTGGCCGCCGCGGCCGCGACCGCCCAGCGGCGCACGAGTGTGCGGGGAGCTTTGGTGAGACGGAGGGTCACGGCGTTCGCGAGGAGGGCCAGGATCGCGAACTCGTGGAGCAGAGCGGCGAGCAGCGCGAGCACTCCGTAAAGCAGCCAGTCGCGAGCGCGGTCGCGGGCCAGAGCGCGGTCGAACGCGAGAAGTGTGCCGGCGACCGACGCCGTGACCAGGGCGTAGGAGCGGCCTTCCTGTGCGTACTGCTGGACGATCGGTAAGAGGGCGAAGACGAGGCCCGCCAAGAGGCCGGTCAGAGCGTCGGCATGGCGGGTGGCGACCGCGCCGACGAGCCAGGTGGCGAGGGCGATGGCGAGGACCGATGGGAGGCGGAGGGCGAACAGTCCGCCGTCCCAGAGACTGAACACGGCGTGCATCAGGACGTAGTAGAGACCGTGCACGGCATCGATGTGGGACAGCGCGCGTGCCATGTCGGTCATCGAGCGATGGGCCATCTGATACGTGACGGACTCGTCGCGCCACATGCTGTCCTGACGGGACAGGCCCCAGCAGCCGAGCCCCAGGGACATCAACGCGGGGACGACCGGGGTGAGGCGCCCGGAGCGGGAGACCGCCGGGGCGGTTCCGGCAGGCGGCCCGGTGCGCGCGCCACGGGGCGATGGCACAAAGTCGCCTCGGCGCCTGTCCGATCCGGCCGGGGATTCCCGGGTTTCGCGTGAACTCGCCGCATGACTGAGGAAACCGTTGTCGCGCACGTCATCTCCTCCACAGAGCCCGGGGCACGAGGGCGTGCGGAAGGGCGTCTGCGAGTACGGATTCGAGGTCGAGTGGGAGAACGCCGGCGGTGTCATCCAGTCCGAGGACGGAGTAAGCCCGGCGTATGTGGTCGCGCCGCCCTCAGAGCGGACGGGGCATACGGGCTGACGTCAGCCCTGCGCGGTGACGGGCCGGACGGCAGCCGTGCCCGACGTTCTGCCCAAAGCGCGCTGGCGACCAGCAAGATTTCCCCCCGTGAGTCGTGACGACTATGCCTCTGTCTCCTTCCGGTCAGGGAGAGCATCCGGAAGAATGGCGAATAGTTGCCTCCTTCATCGAATCCCTTTGACAGAACGCCAAGACGTCCAGCCCGCGCATCCGGGCCGTCCGTGAGCTGTACGAGTCGCTGCCGACGGCCCGCCCCGATCGGCGCCGTACGCGGAAGCGGCCCCACCGCCTTGCGCCGCCCGGCGCGGCGGCCGGCAGGGCCGCCGCGTCGGGGCGCGAGCTTCGGGACACGAGCTTCTTGCGTCAGGCCCAGGGGCGCAGTACGTCCTTCATCGCGTCCGTCATGGCGAGTTGGAGCAGCGGGCCGTAGGTGATCCGGCCGACGCCGAGGCGGCGGAAGCGTTCCAGGTCGTGCTTGACCGGGTGGGCCGTGGAGTTCACCGGAACGGTCACGGCGGCGGTCACCGCCGTCAGCAGGTCGTCGTCGTCCTGGATGCGCACCGGGTAGACGCTGTCGGCGCCGGCCTCTTCCAGGGCGCGCAGTCGCTCGATCGCCTCGTCGAGGACGGCGGCGGGGTCCTCGGCGTGCAGGAAGAGGTCGGTGCGTCCGTTGACCCACACCGGGATACCCGCCTTGTCGGCCGCCGCGCGCAGGGCCGCGATGTAGGCCGCGTGCTCCTGCGTGCCGCGCACGCGTCCGCCCTCCGAGTGGACGGTGTCCTCGATGTTGAGACCGACGCCGCCGGCGTCGGTGAGTCCGGCGATGAGGTCGGCGGGCTCCTCGCCGTACCCGGCTTCCAGGTCCACGGAGACGGGAACGTCGACCGCCGCGATGATCGGCCTGACGGCGGCCAGTACCTCCTCGAAGGTCTGCCCCTCGTGGTCCTCGGCCCCCCGGGAGTCGGCGAGCGGATGGCTGCCGACGGTGAGGGCGGGGAAGCCGGCGTCGGCTGCCGTCCGCGCGGACCAGACGTCCCAGACGGTCGGCAGTACGAGCGGCTTGTGGTCGGCGTGCAGTTGCCTGAGCCGTTGAGCGCGCTCAACGGTGGTGCGAAGGTCCATGTCGAGGACGCTACCCCCGGATCACCGCGGCCAACGTGCAAGCGGGCGGCCACGCGGCGGCGCCGCTCCCCGACGGTGCCGCTCCCCGACGGCGACTCTTCCCCACGGCGTCTCTCCCCCCGGCGCTCGCGCCCGCCTCGTCTCAGTGTTCCAGTGCGCGGGCGGACTCCTCGGCCGCTGTGGCGCCGCGTGGGTGCATGGCCTGTTCGTAGGCGTGGACGGCCGCGTCCAGGCCCGCGCCGTCGCGGACGGCCTCGGCGATGGCGACGGCGAGGTCGGCTCCGTCGATCAGTGCCAGGTTGGCGCCCTGTCCCGCCGGGGGCATCAGGTGCGCGGCGTCGCCGAGCAGGGTGGCGCCGGGGGTGTGCGGCCAGGTGTGGGGGTAGGGCAGGCGGTGGACGGGCCGGTTGACGAAGGGGCCCTCGTTCTCGCGCAGGACGCGGAGCAGGTCCTCGTGCCAGCCGGCGAACACGGTCAGGAAGTGGGCCCGGACGGCCTCGGTGTCCGCGAGGTCCACTCCGGCCCGCTCGGCCCAGTCGAGTTCGCACTTGAGGCCGATGTAGACCCGGATGCTCGCGTCGCCGTTGCGCTGGGCGATGAGCAGGTGGGTGGGGTCGTCGGCGTCGGTGGCGAGCATCATGCCGTGCCCGACCATCCTGGCGAGCACCGGGTGCTGGTGGTCGACGTCGGTGCACCAGGTCTCGACCAGGGTGTTGCCGGTGTAGAGCGGGGCGGCGTCGGAGAGCGCGGGCCGGACCTTGGACCAGGCGCCGTCGGCCCCGATGACGAGGTCGAACTCCTCGGCGGTCCCGTCGCCCAGGCCGAGGCGGGCCCGGCCCTGCGGTATGAGACTGACGTCCCGGACCGCCGTGCCGAAGCGCACGTTCTCCTCCCCGAGGTCGTCCAGGAGCATGTTCCGCAGGTCGGTGCGGTCGATCTCGGGGCGTGCGGGGCCCTCGGCGCCGTCCTCGTGGCCGATCAGGCGGCCGGTGTGGTCGTACTCGCGCATCTCCTGCCCCTCCGGCCGGGACAGTTCGAGGAACCGCTCGTGGAGGCCGGCGGTGCGCAGGGCGGCCTGGCCGGTGTGTTCGTGGAGGTCGAGGCTGCCGCCCTGATCGCGGTGGTGGGGGCCGGGGTCGCGTTCGAGCACGGTGGCGTGGATACCGCGCCGGCGCAGCACGGTGGCGCAGAGCAGGCCGCCGAGCCCGGCGCCGACGATCGCGACGCGAGGAGGGGCGGGCGGGGTGGGGTTCGACATGGGTGGGTCCTTCCGCGAAGGGGGCGGCGTGCCGGCTCGGTCGCCTTCAAGCGCGACGACTCGGTCGCCTTCAGGCGTGCCGGCTCGGTCGCCTTCAGGCGCGACGGCGGGATCGGCCCACCGGGGGGGCGCCGGACGTGCGTCGGCCCGACCGGCCTTGCCAGAACAAGACTGTAAACAGAACCGTTCCGACTTCGCAACGGGTATGGTTGCCTCATGGGGACAAACCAGCAGCTCGGCCGCCGGGAACGCAAGAAGGCGCAGACGCGCAAGCTCATCGCCGACACCGCCCTGCGGCTGTTTCTGGAGCGCGGCTACGACAACGTCGGCGTACGCGAGATCGCCCAGGAAGCGGACGTGGCCACCGCGACCCTGTTCGCCCACTTCCCGTCCAAGGAAGCGCTCGTCTTCGACCAGGACGACGAGCAGGAACAGCGCCTGATCGACGTCGTACGCGAGCGCCCCGAGGGCACGTCGATCCCCGGGGCGCTGCGCGGCTGGTTCCAGCGGATGGTGGAGACCGCCCGCGAGGAGCCGGGCCTCGCCGAGTTCCACTCTTTGATCGAGAGCACGCCGGCCCTGCGGGACTACTCGGCGAAAATGTGGCTGCGCCACGAGAACGCCCTCGCGGCGGCCATCGCCGCGGACATCGGCCTGGCGGCCCCGGACACCGCCAGCCGGCTCGTCGCCCGCACCGCGCTGGAGATCATCCCGTCGATCCGCTCACTCGACGAGGCGGCGCGGATCATCGACGTGACCTTCGCGTTCATCGAGGCGGGGTGGGCGGCCACCGCCTCGCCCGCGACCGGGTGACCGGGTGACCGGGTGACCGGGTGACCGGGTGACCGGTGGGATGGTGCTCGCCGCCGGGGACGTCGTCGCCGCACGGGCGCCGACCGGTTCGTACCGGAAAACCGACCTGTTCGTACCGGAAAACGGCCCCGGTCCCCCGGTGTCAGAGCCAGCCGTTGCGGCGGAAGGTGCGGTGCAGCAGGACGGAGGCGGCGGCCATGGCGGCGATGGCCAGCGGGTATCCGTACGGCCAGTTCAGTTCGGGCATGTGGGAGAAGTTCATGCCGTACCAGCCGGCCACGAGGGTCGGGACGGCCAGGATTCCGGCCCAGGCGGAGATGCGGCGCATGTCGTCGTTCTGCCAGGTGCCGACGCGGGCCAAGTGGGCGTCCAGGACGGAGTTGAGCAGTTCGTCCAGGGAGCGCACCTCGGTGTCGGTGCGGTGCATGTGGTCGGTGACGTCGCGGAAGTACGGCAGCATCGCCTCGGGCCACTCGGCGCGCGGGCCGGAGAAGTCCTCGGCCACCGGGACGAGCGGCTGCACCGCGTCGCGGAACTCCAGGACCTCCCGCTTCAGGGAGTAGATCTCCTCCGTGAGGTCCTCGCGCTCCGGCGAGAACACCTGCCGCTCGAGCGCGCTCAGATCGGTACGGACCTGTGCGGCGGCCTCGGTGTAGGAGTCGACCACCGTGTCCAGGACGGCGTGCAGCACGGCGGCCGGCCCGAAACGCAGCAGCCGCGGGTCCGCGTCGAGCCGGCGGGCGGCCTCGGTCGTCGGATCGGCCGGCCCGTGCCGGACGGTCAGGGCGAAATGCGGGCCGGTGAAGACCATGACCTCGCCGGTCTCCACCTCGCTGCCCTCCTTGACGTACCAGAGGGTCTTGAGCGCGACGGCGAGGACGTCCCCGTAGCGCTCGCGCTTGGGCCGCTGATGCGCTTCCTCGGCGTCCTCGACTGCGAGCGGGTGCAGGCCGAGGGGGCCGGCGAGTTCTTGCAGCTCACCGGGGGCGGGATCGTGGACGTCCACCCAGCAGAACTCGTCGTCCCCGACGCTTTTCAGGCTGTCCAGGACCGCCGCCCGGCCGCCGTCGGCCTGCCGGCTCTCCACCCGCCGGGTGCTCTCCACCTGCCAAGTGCTCTCCGCCTGCCGGCTTTTCACCTGCCGGCTGCTCTCCACCCGCCGGCCGTCCACCTGGCCGTTCTCCTGCTGCCGCTCCCGCTCCTGCCCGTGCTCCCGCTCCGGTCCGGCTGCCGACTTACGGTAGATCACACATTTCATACCTCACGTCTGCGCCGCCTGGGCGATTACATGCCTGGCCGGTCGCTCGTCCTCCCGGCCGGTCCGGCGGGGGCCCAGGTCAGGGCTGCCCTTTCCGGTCGCGGCGGGTGAGCTGTTTCTGGAGGCGGGGCAGAGCGGCGGCGCGCCGGCGGCGCAGGGCGGCGCGGGCCGCGTTGGCCCCGGGGGCTCCGTGCACTCCCCCGCCGGGGTGGGCGGACGCGGAGGCGAGGTAGAGGCCGGGGACGGGGGTCTCGGGGCGGCCGGTGCCGGGGGTGGGGCGGAAGACGAGCTGCTGGTGCAGGGCGGTGGTGCCGCCGTTGATGGCGCCGCCGTGGAGATTGGCGTCCATACGCTCCAGCGTGGGCGGCGCCAGGATGCGCCGGGCCCTGACGAGACCGCGGAAACCGGGGGCGTAGCGCTCGACCTGCGCCTCGACACGGTCGGCCATCGCCTCCTGCTCCCGTGCGTCCCACGAGCCGGTCAGCCCGTCGCCCCCCGCGTCGCCGCGCACCCGGTGCGGCACGTGTGTGTAGGCCCACGCGGACTCGGTGCCCCGGGGCGAGCGGCTGGGGTCGGCCGTGGTCATCTGGCCGAACAGGGCGAAGGGCTCGTCGGGGACGCGGCCCATGGCGATCTGCGCGGCGAACCGGGTGAGCGCGTCCACGCCCTCCGCGAGGTGCACGGTGCCCGCCCGCGCGGCCTCGGCGCAGGTCCAGGGCACGGGCCCGTTCAGCGCCCAGTCGACCTTGAAGGTGGCGAAGTCCCACTGGAAGCGCTTCAGATCGGCAAGCAGTCGGCCGGGAAGGTGCTCCTCCGCGACGAGGGAGCCGTAGAGGGCGGGAGCGGTCACGTCCGCCAGGACCGCCTTAGCCGCCCGCACCGCCTCACCGCCCGCCGTACGGACGCCGACGGCCCGGCCGCCCCGGACGACCACCTCGGTGACCCGTTCCCCGCAGCGGACGGTCCCGCCGCGCCGGGCCAGCCGGCGCGCGAGGGCGGCGGTGAGCGCGCCGGAGCCGCCGACGGGCACGGGAAAGCCGTAGGTCTGCCCGAGCATGGACATGAGCCAGCCGAAGCCGCCGCTGCCCGCGGCCTCCGGCGCCAGGTCGGCGTGCAGGGCGTTGCCCGCGAGCAGCAGCCGGCCGCCCTCGCCGCGGAACTCCTCCTCGCCCAGGCTCCGCACCGGCATCAGCATCGTCCTGGCCAGGCGCAGCCCGCCCGCCGCGCGCACCTTCAGTGCGAGCCTGGCCCCCGCGCGAACCGGCGGGAACGGCGTGAACAGGGCCTCCAGGATGCCGGGGCGCACCGTCTCCCAGATGTCCCGCAGTTCCTTCCAGGCGGCGCCGTCCCCGGCCGCGAACGTCTCCAGGCTCGCGGCCGTCTCCTCCAGGTCCCGGCTGAGGACCGCGCAGCGGCCGTCGAGCAGGGGGTGGGCGAGCACCTTCGGGGCGTGGCTCCAGCGCAGGCCCTCCCGCTCCAGGTGCAGGCCGGCCAGGACCGGGGAGGCGGCGGCGAGCGGGTAGAAGGCGCTGAAGAGGTCGCTGGCGAAGTCGGGGTCGACTCCCCGGTCGTGCCGGACCGCTCCTCCCAGCTCGTCCTGGGCCTCCAGGACCTCCACGCTCCAGCCCGCGTCGGCCAGGAGGTTGGCGGCGACGAGCCCGTTGGGGCCCGCCCCGATCACTACGGCGTCCGGCATGTCGTGCTCCCGGCCTCGGTGGGTAGCGGCACCGCGCCCGGCGGCGCGGCCGTGTCCAGGTCTCCATATCGGTCTCGGTATCGGCTCAGGTCCCGGTATTCGCTATCGGTATCGGTATCGGCGCAGGTTTCGGTATTCGGTATCGGTATCGGCTCAGGTCCCGGTACTGGTTCACGTCCCCGTACCGGCCCACGTCCAGGTACCGGCCCACGTCCAGGTACCGGTCCACGTCCAGGTACCGGCTCAGGTCCGGGCCAAGCGCGGCCGTGGCCGCCCGGATGGCGTGCGGTCGGTGTCCTCCCCGCTCACACCGTCGCCCTCGTCCCCGCCCTCGCACAACCGGGCGAGGCGGCCCAGCATCGCGCGGTGGCGCACCTGCTGGGCCATGTCGAGGAGGCCGTTGTGCAGCAGGCCGCCCACCCCGCGCAAGGGGTGTTCGTCGAAGATGAGGAGGGTGTCCTCGCCCCAGGGCCGCAGTTCCATGGCGATCCGCGCGGTCCCGAGGGCGCCGCTGTCGACTTCGAGTTCCAGGATGGCCGTGGGTTCGCTGCGGCGCACCACGGTCCGGTTGTGCAGGGTGAGCGGCCCGAGCCTGATCTCGTAGCGCAGGGCCGCTCCCAGCTCCGGCCAGTTCCCCTCGTCCGGCTCGGCGCGGGAGGTGCCCACCACCCAGTCCGCGTACCGCGCGGCGTCGGAGAGGACCGCCCAGACCTCGTCGGGTGACTTTCTGATCAACCTGTGCCGTACGGCCATGGGGTTCCTCCGCCGTTGGAAGTGTTGCGTCGCACGCTGCTGGAAGTGTCGCGTCGCACGCTGCGTTCCCACGCTAGGCCTCCGCACTCGCCCTCGCTCGGAGACGACCGCCGGATGCCCCGGATCGGCGCGGTGCCGCGCGCCGGGAGAGGTCGTCCGGTTGCGGGCGCCCGCTTTGGATACCCGGTCGTGAAGATCACTGGCTTGAGGACGAGCGACGAGGCGGACAGCATGCGCGCACTGACCTGGCAGGGCCGACGGGACGTCCGGGTGGAGACGGTCCCCGACCCTGTCCTCCAGCAGCCCGACGACGTGATCGTACGGATCACCTCCACCGGCATCTGCGGCTCCGACCTGCACCTGTACGAGGTTCTGGGGCCGTTCCTGGACCCCGGCGACATCCTGGGGCACGAGGCGATGGGCGTCGTGGAGGAGGTCGGCCCGGAGGTGCGTGCCGTCGCGCCGGGCGACCGCGTCGTCATCCCGTTCAACGTCTCGTGCGGCACCTGCTTCATGTGCTCCCAGGGCCTGCACTCGCAGTGCGAGACGACCCAGGTCCACGCCTACGGCTCCGGCGCCGCCCTGTTCGGCTACACCAAGCTGTACGGGCAGGTGCCCGGCGGGCAGGCCGAGTACCTGCGGGTGCCGTTCGGCAACCATCTGCCGATCAAGGTGCCCGAAGGGCCGGCCGACGACCGCTTCGTCTACCTCTCCGACGTGCTGCCCACCGCCTGGCAGGCCGTCGAGTACGCGGCGATTCCGCCCGGCGGCTCGCTCACCGTGCTGGGGCTCGGCCCGATCGGCGACATGGCCACGCGCATCGCGCAGCACCGGGGCGCCGGGCTGGTGATCGGCGTGGATCTCGTCAACGAACGTCTCGACCGCGCCTCCGCGCACGGCGTGACCTGTCTGGACCTGCGCCGTCACGAGAAGGACCTCGGCGACACGATCCGCGACCTGACCGGCGGGCGCGGCACGGACGCGGTCATCGACGCGGTCGGTATGGAGGCGCACGGCAACCCGGTGACCAAGGCCGCCCAGTGGGCGACCGGACTGCTCCCCGACGCGCTGGCGCAGCCGTTCATGCAGAAGGCGGGCCTCGACCGGCTCGGCGCGCTCTACGCGGCGATCGATCTCGTTCGGCGCGGCGGCACCGTCTCCCTCTCCGGGGTGTACGGGGGTGCCATGGACCCCATGCCGCTGCTGCGCATGTTCGACAAGCAGCTCCAGTTCCGGATGGGGCAGGCCAACGTGTGGCGCTGGGTGCCGGAGATCCTGCCGCTGCTCACCGACGAGGACGCCCTCGGGGTGGACTCCTTCGCCACGCATCACCTGCCCCTCGAAGAGGCCCCGGCCGCGTACGCCGCCTTCCAGGCGAAGCGGGACGGCATGATCAAGACTCTTCTGCGTCCGTGAGCGGGATTCTTCCGCGCCGCCCGTGAGCAACGGTGAGCAACGCACTTCCGCGTCCGAGAGCACCACATGTCCACGCCCGTGAGACGGCGAAGGGCGCCCGGCGGGTGAACCTTCCGCGCGGTCGGGTGCGCCGACGCGTCGCGACAGCCGACCGGGGTACCCAGCTTCAGCGGATCTCGCGCAGCCCCTCGGGACGGGACAGCTCCTCTCGCCCCTCCCCCTCGAACGATCGGAAATGCTCGTGAGTGCCAAGAAGAAGAACCCCGTGGCGGCAGCGGCCGACAAGGTCGCCGAGAAGGTCCAGGACATCGCCCATCCCGGGAACGAGATCCCCGGCGCTCCGAGTCCGGTGCCCCCTCCGGTGGACGAGCCGACCGAGCCGGCCGGCCCGCTGCCGCCCAAGCCCGACCAGCGCGGCCCGGACACGTACTCCCCCACCGGCCAGAAGACGGGCGTCCCGCAGGCGGAGGTAGCCCAGGGCGGGGAGTTCCTGACCACGGCGCAGGGGGCGCGGCCGTACGACACCGATCATTCGCTGAAGGCGGGACCGCGGGGGCCGGTCCTGCTCCAGGACCACCATCTGCGCGAGAAGATCACGCACTTCGACCACGAGCGCATCCCGGAGCGGGTGGTGCACGCGCGCGGCGCGGCGGCCCACGGCACGTTCCAGGGGTACGGCACCGCCGGGAAGATCAGCAAGGCGGCGTTCCTCGGCAAGGACGTCGAGACGCCGGTGTTCGTGCGCTTCTCCACCGTGCTCGGCTCGCGCGGTTCGGCGGACACCGTCCGTGACACGCGTGGCTTCGCGACGAAGTTCTACACCAGCGAGGGCGTCTTCGACCTGGTGGGCAACAACATCCCGGTGTTCTTCATCCAGGACGCCATCAAGTTCCCCGACGTCATCCACGCGGGCAAGCCGCATCCGGACCGGGAGATCCCGCAGGCCCAGAGCGCCCACGACACCTTCTGGGACTTCGTCACCCTGCACACCGAGGCCACCCACCACACCCTGTGGAACATGTCCGACCGGGGCATCCCGCGCTCGTACCGGATGATGGAGGGGTTCGGCGTCCACACCTTCCGCCTCCAGAACGCCAAGGGCGCGACGACGCTGGTGAAGTTCCACTGGAAGCCGAAGCTCGGAGTGCACTCCCTGGTGTGGGAGGAAGCCCAGATCGCCGCCGGGGTGGACCCCGACTTCCACCGCCGTGACCTGGCCGACGCGATCGAGGCCGGCGCCTTCCCGCAGTGGGAACTCGGCGTGCAGACCTTCCCCGACACCGAGGACCAGATGTTCGAGGGCATCGACCTCCTCGACCCGACGAAGATCGTGCCGGAGGAGCTGGCGCCCGTCCAGCCGGTCGGCCTGCTCACCCTGAACGCGAACCCCTCGAACTACTTCGCGGAGACCGAGCAGGTCGCCTTCCATGTCGGCCACCTCGTGCCCGGCATCGACGTCACCAACGACCCGCTGCTCCAAGGGCGGCTGTTCTCCTACCTCGACACCCAGATCAGCCGGCTCGGCGGCCCCAACTTCGGGCAGCTTCCGATCAACCGCACGCACACCCCGGTCAACGACATGCTCCGGGACGGCATGCACCAGACGGCGGTGCACCAGGGCGTCGCGCCCTACCGGCCCAACTCCCTCGACGGGGGCTGTCCGTTCCTCGCGGGCGCGGACAACGGCGCCTACATCGAGGTCCCCGAGGAGGTGCACGCATCCCGCAAGGTGCGTGAGGCGGCGGCCTCCTTCGACGACCACTTCACCCAGCCCCGGCTGTTCTGGCTGAGCATGACGCCCACCGAACGCGAGCACATCGTCGCCTCGTACACCTTCGAACTCAGCAAATGCTGGGAAACGGCCATCAAGGAACGCGCCCTGAAGGTCCTGGCGAACATCGACGCCGAACTGTGCGCGCAGGTCGCCGCGGGCCTCGGTCTGCCCGCCCCGGCGCCGACGGTGCCGCTCACCGACCCCCAGCCCAGCCCGGCCCTCTCCCAACTCGGCGGCACCTGGCCGCTGGACGGCAGGATCATCGGCATCATCACCGAAGCCGACCAGGACCTGACCGGCGTGCGTTCGGTCCGCCAGGCTGTGCTGGACGCCGGCATGGTGCCCCTGGTCATCGCCCCCACCGGCGGAGTCCTCGACGCCGAGGGCGAACCCGTCACCGTGCAGCGCACCTTCGCCAACGCCCGCTCCACCGAGTTCGACGCCCTGCTGCTCGCGGGCGCGCCGGCCGTCGGGGCCGACGGCTACGGTGCCCGGGACGCCAAGGTGGACGACGATGTCGCGATGGTCGCGGGCGTCGACTCACGGGTGCTGCTCATGGTGGTGGAGGCCTACCGCCACGGAAAGGCCGTCGGTGCGTGGGGTGACGGGGTGGAGGCGCTGGCCGCGGCCGGGGTCGCGCTCGACGCCCCCGGTGTGGTGAGCGCCGAGACCGCCGACGCGGCGCTGGAACAGCTCACCGAGCTGCTGGGCCGCCACCGCGCCTGGGACCGTTTCACCCCGGCGGTCTGATCCACCCCCTCCGGCTCCTGCTTGATGACCGTCCGTCCAGGAGCCGGAGGGGCTCAACCCCGTTACTCCTCAGAGCACTTGCGCACTCGTGTCACTTGTCACGAGGCGGGAGTGCCCTGACCGCTCGCGCCCTCACCGGATCGCCCCACGCCTTCGCCGGATCACGTCACGCCTTCACCGGGTCGCGGCCCGCCTCCTTGACGATGCGATCGCCGACGGCAAGCGACTTCCACAGGCGACGCTCGACGCGCACCTTCGTCAACTGGCCGTCCGCTGAGCGCACTTCGACGAAGTGGTACATGTTCGCGCCGTCCAGCATGCCCCGCGACTTGCCCTCGACAACGCCTTCCCAGGCATCGCCTGGTGCCGGTTTGCGTGATTTGAACATGTCTCGAGCGTATGGAGGCCGAGGGGGCGCCGTGCAGATCCAAGTGACACCGATCCGGCAGTACGGATGTCACGTCGGGGGCCTCACATATGTCCCGGCGCGGGGGGATGTACGGGGCCTGTGCGCTATCCGGGCCGGTGTGGCGACAGCCCGGCCGAGCGGCACCCCCGGCCGGCCGAGAGGGATGCGCGAATCAAACGGATAGGTAATCCGCATCCGTGCTAGCGTCGACCCCGGAAATCGGATGACCTATCCGTTTCCCGATCGGGTTGGAGCTGGAGGAGCACATGATGAGAGCCGTGGTCACGGCCGGGACGGGCGGTATCGGCCTGGAGACGGCGCTGGGGCTTGCCGCCGCCGGGTACGGGGTCACCGTGGTGGGACGGAACGCCGAGCGCGGGAAGCGGGCGGTGGAGCGGATCGACGCCACGCGCCCGGCTCTGCCCGCCCGGTTCCTGGCCGCCGACCTCTCCTCGCTCGACCAGGTGCGCGCGCTGGCCGCCCGGATCGCGGACGAGCACGAAGCCTCGGGAGATCCGCTGACGGTGCTGGTGAACAACGTCGGGGCGATGTTCCCCGAGCGGCGCGAGATCGACGGCGTCGAGGCCTCCTTCGTCGTCAACCACCTCTCCCCGTACCTGCTGACCGAGCTGCTCCTGCCGACCCTGAAGGCCGGGGCACCGAGCAGGATCGTGAACGTGACCTCGGGCGCGGTCGGGGTCGCGAAGCGGGCCTTCGACACCGTCGAGCCTCCGGGCGGCTACTACGGCTTCCACTGGTACGGCCGCGCGAAGCTCGCCAACCTCGCGTACACCCTCGACCTCGCCGACCGGCTGGCCGGCACCGGCGTCTCGGTGTTCGCCGCCGACCCCGGGGGCGCCGCCACCGACATGACCAGCGGCACCCTGACCGACCCGAAGATCGTCTCCCCCGCGCTGCGGCTGCTGTGGCCGCTGGTGCGCCGCAGGTTCGAACGGTCCACGTCCGGACCGGCGTCCACCGCGGCCAGGCCGTCCGTCGTCGCCGCCACGGACGAAGCGCTGGCCGGCCGGACCGGGGTGCTCATCGGCCCGGAAGCGCGGCCGGTCGCCCCCTATCGGGGGGCCGGGGACCAGCGCGTCGCGGAGGCGGTGCGCAGGCTCAGCGAGGCCCACGCTCCCGTCTTCACCGGCTAGGAGCCACCCCCGTATCGGCACATCCCCGGCCCGCCTTCGCCGACGCGAGGGCAGGCGGGGGGCGAGGGCAGGCGGGGGGCGGGCATGCTGGGCCGGGGGCTCGCCCGCCCCCGCCGGCGCTCGCCCCACCACCCGCCACGGGTGCGGCCCCGTCCGGACGGCCACGTATCACCACGAGAGCGGCCGGCGTCGGGACGCCTGCGTATGATCGAACGCGCCGAACGCAGACGCCGGGACCCCCGGCTGACGGGACCCGCGACAGAGACTGGCCACCATGACGACCCCCCGGCTACGCAAGGACGCCGCCCGCAACTGGGACCGGATCGTCGCCGTCGCCCGTGACCTCGTCGACCAGGGCGCCGCGTTGCAGCTCAACGACGTCGCCCGTCGCGCCGGCCTCGGGGTCGGCACCGTCTACCGGCACTTCGCCACTCCGGAAGCGCTGCTGGAGACCGTGGCGACACCCTGCCTGGAGGCGCTGGCCGCCCATGGCGAAGAGGCGCTGGCCGACGCCGATCCCTGGCGCGCTTTCGAGGGCTTTCTGACCCGGACCCTGGACGCGCAGATCACCGACGCCTCGCTGGTTCTGGTGACCTCCGCGCCGGCCGACGCGCTCCCGCGCACCACCGAACTCCGGAACGCGCTGACCACGACCGGCACGGAACTCCTCGACCGGGCCCACCGGGCCGGAGTGGTCCGGGCCGACCTGTCCGCCGGCGATCTCGTCCCGCTGATGTGCGGCATCGCCTACGCCGTGAACGTCCACGGCGGCACGTCCGCCGACCGGCTCCGAACGGGGCACCGCTATCTCGCCACACTGCTCGGCGGCCTGCGGGCCACCCCGCCGAACCCGTGACGTGTCCCCGCGCCGCCCTTCTCCGATCCCGAAACCGCCCGTCGACTTGCCGTTTTGTACCGGTATGAGGGGTACCCGGTTACTGACGAGAGGTCCCACCATGCCGAAGAACCAGCCCCCGGCCGAGTCCGGGAACGAGAATTCCAAGGACGCGAGCGAGTTGCGCTGGGGACCGTCCGTGAACGACGAGTCGCAGCAGGACAACCCCAGTCCGCATCGCTCCTTCCACCCCGACCGGTACGCACCCGATGCCGACCGGCCGCGCAAGGTGCCGACGATGGAGGAGAAGCGCGCCTCCGGAGAGGGCACGACCTCGGACAGCCTGACCACGAGCGCCGAGGACCGCAACGAGAAGTCCCGTGGCATGCACGACTCCGGCCCGCGCGGGAAGTCGCGCCGCCCCAGCGGCGAGAAGGACGCCTCCGCTTTCACGGGGGTCGATCCCGACGACTCGTCGGGCGGGGACGGGAGCCGCTGACGCGCAGGGGTGGCCCTAACGGCGTGACAGTCGGCCGGTAGAGCCATAGGTCCGCTGGTCCAATGCCTGCATGACAGTCGGCGCAATTCGTTACCGTGTACGAGTTCACCCGTCACGGAACTTCTCAAAAGATTGCCAACCGGCTTGAAATGCGCTAGCAGCACCATAGCCGCGAGCCGCGAGCCGCGAGCCGCGAGCCGCGAGCCGCGAGCCGCGAGCCGCGAGCCGCGAGCCGCGAGCCGCGAGCCGCGAGCCGCGAGCCGCGAGCC